>JAILZY010000109.1 GCA_023512255.1 bacterium
CTTTCTTCTCTCTTTATTTTCTCTCCTCCCCTTTATATTTTCAACATTATTTTTTCAACATGGGGAACATCTGTTGGAGCCCCAGATATTCCCCATCGCGCACTTGTGCTACACACTCAGCGATAGAACCACTTAGCGCTATTAAAGTGGATTAAAAATCGCTCTCAAGCCTGGTTATTTTCTTGTCTCAGAAGACAAGAATAGTGCGAAATAGTTGAGATGTCAAGAGAAAAATTGGCAAAAAATTTTTATTGGATATTTACTTTGAATTTTTCTCAGGATTTGGGGCTCATGGTATCGTTTTTCTCTTAGCCTTGTTTTTCAAGTTTTTCCCTTGCATTAATTCATCAGTTGTGCTAATTTAATGGTGGCATTAACCTACACAAAGCGGAAAGTGGGCAAAAAGCCCGCTTTTTGTTTTATATACTAAGGTGGAGGCGTACAAGATGGGTAGCGATTTGCTTAAAGTAATCCAACAGGTGGGAAGAGAAAAAAATATCAACCCTGAGGTGTTGATTGAGGCGGTGGAGTCTGCCTTATTGCTCGCTTCCAAAAAGAAGTTTGGGTCGGTCGACAATCTGGCCTTTCACCTTAACCGGGAAACCGGCGAGGTTGAGCTATTCAGCGTCCGAAAGGTAACCGAGGTGGTAAAGGACAAGGAGAGGGAAATCCTGTTGGAGGAGGCGCGAAAATTTGAGGCCGAAGTGAAAGCCGGCGATACCATTGAAGTGCAGATGGAGATTGAAGATTTTGGCCGCATTGCTGCCCAGACCGCCAAACATGTTATCATTCAGAAGGTACGCGAGGCAGAACGAGAGAATGTCTATAATGATTTCAAAGACCGAAAAGGAGAGCTGATCAACGGTATTATACTGAGATATGAGAAGGGAAATGCTATTATCGATCTGGGTAAAACTGAGGTGGCCATACCTCCAAAGGAGCAGATTCCTGGGGAGACTTTCAAGCCGGGCGACCGGATAAGAGCCTACATTGCTGATGTTTACAAGACGAGCAAGGGACCACAGATTACCCTGTCGAGGACCCATGCTGGATTTGTGGCTAAGCTGTTTGAGGTTGAAGTGCCGGAGATCTACGAAGGGATAGTCACCATCATGGGGACGGTGCGGGAGCCGGGTGAGCGCACAAAAATTGCGGTTCATTCTAAGGACAAGGATGTGGATCCGGTAGGGGCTTGTGTTGGTGTCCGCGGCTCTAGGGTGCAGTCTATCGTTCGGGAGTTGCGTGGGGAAAAGATAGATATTATTCGCTGGTCTGAGGATCCACTCACTTTTGTAGCTAACGCCTTGAGTCCGGCTGAAATCCTTCATGCGGATTTTGATCCTAAAAATAAATCAGTTAAGATTGTGGTTTCGGATCAACATCTTTCGCTAGCTATTGGCAAGAAGGGGCAAAATGCTCGTTTGGCCTCTAAGTTGACTGGCTGGAAGATCGACATCAACAGCGAGTTTGAGGTAAAAGAGCAAAAGATGCGGTTGAGCAGAAAGCGGGAGCAGGTTATCAAGCATTTGTCCAATCTTCCTGATATTGACTTGGGAGTGGCTGAGCGGATTATGAGTCGGGGAATTAATTCCCTAGAGGAGGTGGCTGCTTTGTCGGTTGAGGAATTAGCCTCAATTCCCGGGGTAGGAGAGGGGATGGCCCGGAGCATTATCCAGAGCGCATCGGAAAAATTAAAGAAACAAGATACAGGAGGTGATATCGTTTGAAAAAGGTTCGTGTTCATGAAATCGCCAAAAAATTGGGTATGTCGAGCAAGGAGCTGGTAGCAGAGGTTCAGGATCTGGGAGTAGAGATAAAAAGCTACATGAGCACTGTAGATGAGGATACGGCTAAGTTGATTCTGGAGATGCTCACTCCGGTCAAAGGGGATATTGCTGGGAAAATGTCCAAAAAACCGGAGTATCAAAATAAAACTGGTGGTCAGGATAAAGGGAAAACACCCTCAGACCTTGAGGCTAAAAAAGATAAGCTTCAGCCGAAAGAGCCGGCCGCGGGCGAAGAAGAAGGTCTCAGAGAGGAGACCATCGAGCCGGCAGCACCTAAAAAGATTCAGCTAACCGAAGCGGTTACGGTTAAAGAGTTGGCTGATAAAATGGGCAAAAAGCCAAACGAGGTAATCAAGAAGCTGATCCAATTGGGAGTTATGGCTTCTATCAATCAAATTTTGGATGTTAGCATTGCCGTGTCGGTGGTTGAGAGCTTTGGTTTTCAGGTCAGTATGGTTTCTCTTGAGGGTAAGGAAGAGCTTGACATAGGTGAAAATGATCCCTCTCAGCTTGTTCCTCGGCCTCCGGTGGTAACGGTGATGGGCCATGTTGATCATGGGAAAACCAAACTTCTTGATGCGATTCGAAAGACAAATGTGGCCTCTAGCGAGCATGGGGGGATTACCCAGCATATTGGGGCTTACAAGGTCAGGTTGCCGGGCGGAGATGTAACCTTTTTGGATACTCCAGGGCATGAGGCTTTTACGGCCATGAGGGCTCGTGGGGCTCAGGTAACGGATGTGGTTATTCTGGTGGTGGCGGCAGATGATGGGGTTATGCCTCAGACCATTGAGGCTATTAACCATGCGCGAGCTGCTGGTGTGCCGATTGTGGTGGCGATCAACAAGATTGACAAACCAGAGGCTAACCCTGAGCGGGTAAAAAATGATTTGGCCAAGCTGGATTTAATACCGGAGGAATGGGGTGGGAAAACCATCTTTGTGGAAGTGTCGGCCAAAACCGGACAGGGCATTGATAGGCTTCTAGAGATGATGCTCCTTGAGGCAGAGATGCTTGAGTTGAAGGCCAATCCTAACCGTCCGGCTACGGGCACCATCATTGAAGCCAAGTTGCATAAAGGGCGTGGGCCGGTGGCTACTGTCTTGGTTCAGAATGGGACATTGCGGGTTGGCGATCCGTTTGTAACCGGCCTGTACTACGGTAAGGTGCGCGCCTTGATCAACGATAAAGGGGAAAATGTCAAAGAGGCAACTCCCTCTACTCCGGTGGAAATTTTGGGTATCTCAGGTGTTCCTCAGGTAGGGGATTCTTTTATTGTGGTTAGCGATGAGCGCAAGGCTCGTCTGATCAGCACTATTAGGCTTGAAAAGCAGAGAACCGAAGGCTTGCGCAAAACAGCCAAAGTAACTCTTGAAGATCTTTACGAACGGATCAAGAAGGGAGAGGTCAAAGAGCTGAAAGTCATTTTGAAGGCAGATGTACAAGGCTCTGTTCAGGCCATAAGCGATTCTCTGGAGCGGCTCAGCACTTCTGAAGTTGGTCTTAAGGTTATTCATGGCTCGGTGGGAGCTATTACTGAAACCGATGTCATGCTTGCTTCCTCTTCTAATGCTATTATCCTTGGCTTTAATGTGCGGCCTGAGCCTAAGGCGGCAGCTTTGGCTGAAAAGGAAAAGGTGGATATCCGTAGCTATACGATTATCTATGATCTGTTAAAAGATGTCCAATCGGCCATGAAGGGAATGCTTGAGCCTACCTATCGGGAGGTTACCCTTGGCCGGGCAGAGGTAAGGCAGGTCTTTAACATCCCCAAGGTTGGGGCTATCGGTGGGGCCTATGTTCTGGAGGGGAAAATCATTAAAGGATCAAAATTGCGTCTTCTTCGGGACAATATTGTTATTTATGAGGGGAAAATTTCTTCTCTCCGCCGGTTTAAAGATGATGCCCGCGAAGTTCAAAGTGGCTATGAGTGCGGGATTGGGCTGGAGAATTATAACGATCTAAAGCCCGGTGATATTATTGAAGACTACGAATTACAGGAGGTAGAGGTTAAGCTGTAAGCGAGGCTTGCATACAGCAAAACCTCTAATCCTCTTCCTCATCTTCCCACCTTTTTGCTTAATTTGCTTAATTTATTGACGGCTTAGGCATCATTCATCTTTCCCCTGCTTGACAAATATCCCAAATAATGTTAAAAAATTAGCTACATAAATTATGTAGTTCCCTTGAGGGAAGGAATTTTTCGCCTATCTTATGAGCCGAAGTGGCGGAATTGGCAGACGCGCTAGATTCAGGGTCTAGTGGGGCTTAGCTCTGTGGGGGTTCGAGTCCCCCCTTCGGCATCCATATCCTGTTCAATAACACTGTTCATAATATTCAACTTCACAATATTTAATTCCATTGATTATCAACTCTTGACATCTGATTATCAACCTGGTATTTTGCTTATCAATTTATGTTGCAGATCATCACGGCCAAAACAGTTCGCATCATGACCTACAATATTCATAGCTGTATTGGAAGGGATAGGAAGCTTTCTCCCTTTCGAATCGCCGAGGTCATTGCTCAGTGTGATCCTGATATTGTGGCTCTTCAGGAAGTTGATGTAGGTCGCACCCGCACGCAAGGAGTTGATCAGGCCCGGGCAATTGCTGACCATCTAAATATGGATTTTCATTTTTATCCAGCCATCAAGATCGAGGAAGAGGGCTACGGTAACGCCATCTTAAGCCGCTACCCGATGCACCTGGCTGCGGCAGGCCCGCTTCCCACTCTCCCATCTTTGCGGCCCCTTGAGAGGCGAGGGGCATTACGGAGCATGATTCAGGTCGGCAGCCGAACGATTCAGATTATCAATACCCATCTTGGCCTCTGTCGCCGTGAGCGGCTTCTTCAGGCCGATGCCCTTCTTGGATCGGACTGGCTAACCCATTCGACTTGCCACCCGCCATGCATTATTTGCGGTGATTTCAATGCTATGCCAGGCTCTTTGGTCTATCGGAGGTTTCGTAAACTGCTGTTTGATGCCCAGCATTGTCTTCCCAACCATCGGCCTCTTAATACCTGGCCAACCTTTTACCCGTTTATTCGGATAGATCATGCCTTTATCAGCCCTGAAATTATGGTCCGTCGCATCGAGACTCCCCGCACACCTCTGACGCGGGTAGCCTCTGATCACCTCCCTTTGGTCATTGACATACGGTTAGCCTAAGTTGTTGGTAATGACCTAGGGTGGGTTTTGGCTGAGTGCGAGAGTGTATCTAATTCGCTCTCATGTAGCAGATGCCAAAATGAGGAATCCGAAAATAAAAATAAAATCTAACGATATCAGGAAGTTACAATAAAATTCAATCTTGACAAGAGAGAATTGGGGTGATAGAGTAATTGGAACTTTGTCAAGATCTTGGCCAAGAATTCTTGGCCAAGAATCCTTAAAATTAGGAAAGGAGTTTTACGATATCATGATCGAGCATGATGCGGAAAGGGAAAAGAAGATAGCCCGCTGCATTCGCTGTCGCTCTGAGTTTACCGCTGATCAACTCCGAGGGGTAAGCTGCTGTCCGATCTGTGGTGATACTGGTCAGCCCCTATCGCTGGAAGATGACGTTATCATCAAGATAAACTGGCATGAGCTTCGGCTTTTGTGCTCCTTTGCAGAAAAATGGAGCGAGTATCTTATCACCTCTGGTCAGGTGGCAACTGCGGACAATTTTATGACTATCTATTCAATTATTGGGGCTCTCCAGGAGCAATATCCTTACTTCCAGCCGCTGAGTCAGGGTGGGGAATTGCATCAGTTTATTCGAAGCGGGCGCAAGCTCCACTGAGATCAAATAGCCGCTTGCTTGACCTTTACCTTCAGTTCAACACCTTTGGTGGTATACTCGTTCAAGTTAGGTTTTGATTGGCATGAATATTGATAATCACGTCAATAAACATATTTTTATGGTAAGCTGAACACAATATCAAAATAAACTATAAATTTTCACCAAAATAGCTAATCAAAAATCATGCCTGGAAAAACCAAACTTGAAGCACTATAGCATGGTTATAGCATTATGAATTATGAGCATTATGAGCGAAGAGAGCAAAGATGTTGAACAAACAGGAAGTGTTGCGTTTCCTTTCAGAACATAAGCAGGAGCTTTGGGAACGTTTTTCAGTTCGGAAGATTGGGCTGTTTGGATCATTCTGTCGTGAGCAGGCCACTGAAGTTAGTGATATTGATATTCTGGTGAACCTTGAACACCCAACATTTGATAATTACCTGGATTTAAAGTTCTACCTTGAAGATAATCTGGGGCGATCTGTGGACCTCGTTTTGGCTGATTCTGTCAAACCCCGCCTTAAGCCGGTTATTGACCGTGAGGTGGTCTATGCGTGATTTCCGGCTTTATCTTGACGACATAATAGAATCTATAAAACAAATCCGTTTATATGTGCAGGGTATGAGTATGGAGGCTTTTTCGGAGGATAGGAAAACACAGGATGCTGTAGTTCGAAATCTTGAGATCATAGGTGAAGCGGCAGGCAAGCTGCCTGATGAAGTTTTAAAAAATGCCCCTCAAATCGAATGGCGTAAGATCAGGGCACTCCGCAACATACTAGCCCATGAATACTTTGCGATCAATCCTACCATTGTCTGGGACGTGGTCCAAAACAAGCTGGGGCCGCTGGAAGCTGCCAGCCGTGAATTGTTAGCGAAAATCGCATGAGTATGGATGCGCCTTGAGGATTTGCTGAGACATGGCGAATTCACAAAATTAAAGAGCTTGTCAAGCCACTCGTTAGTCCTTCTATGCTATAATTGCTATTATTTCGGTTAGCCCTTCTGTGTTCCCATCGCTCACAGAATAACATCACAGAATAACATACTAAGATAAGAGCGTCTGGTATATTTGTTATACTTTTATACTGCTATAAGAGTGGTATATCTGATATAAGAGTGGCAAAAATTAAATATTTTTATATTTTTTTATTAATTATTTGAAATATTAATAGTTTTATACCCCCCTCTTATTTATTCCCGCGTAAGCGGGAATCCAGGAATATCACGAAGATCATACTTTTTCTCCTCAAATGTCGATCTTTGCCTAAAGGGTAAAGGGCTACAATTTAGAATTTAGCAGCCTATGGTCAAAAAGTGGGGAGAAATTAAGGTATGAATAAGGAGTTAACGATTAAGATTGGGGGTGAGGCTGGGCAGGGGTTGGTTACTATTGGCACTGTTTTATCGAATCTTTTCAGCCGGGGTGGGTGGTATGTTTTTGCCAGTCAGGATTATGAATCTAGAATTCGGGGTGGGCATAATATTTATCAGGTGCGGATTGCCGACCATCCAATCTGGGCTATGTCGGAGCGGCTTGATGTGCTGATCGCCCTGGACAGGGAGACCCTGCGCCTTCATTTTTCTGAGCTGCATGATAAAAGTGTGGTAATCTACGATGGGGAAAAGATTCAGGTGGCTCCGCCTGGGGGGAAAGCAAAGTTAATCAGCCTGCCTATGGATCGGATAGCCAGAGAGTGCGGTGATCCTATCCTAGCCAATACTGTGGCTGTGGCTGCGACGGTTGGGCTTCTTGGCTATGGGCTAGGGTATCTGGAAGAGTATCTTCGGCGTGTGTTTGGTAAAAAGGGGGATCGGGTGCTGAAAGAGAATATCCAGGCTGCCCAGAGGGGCTATGAGGAGGCGGAACGGATTTGTCAGCGTGAGGGGGAAGCCTGCCCTTTTAAGCTTCGTCCTCTTGATGTTTCGGCTAAGATACTGCTTAGTGGGAATGAGGGGGTAGCTCTTGGTGCTTTGGCCGCGGGGTGTAAATTTTACTCTGGCTATCCGATGACGCCCTCGACGAATATTCTCACCTATATGGCTTCCAAGGCTGATCAGTTTGGAGTAGTGGTGGAGCAGGCCGAGGATGAGATTGCGGCCATCAACATGGTTATTGGGGCAAGTTTTGCTGGTGCCCGGGTCATGACAGCCACCTCTGGTGGGGGGTTTGACCTGATGACCGAAGGGCTTTCGCTGGCTGGAATGACTGAGACGCCGATTGTGATTGTTCTGGGGCAGCGGCCTGGTCCAGCCACTGGGCTTCCGACTCGGACCGAGCAGGCGGAGCTGCGCTATGCCATTCATGCATCGCATGGAGAGTTTCCCCGGCTGGTACTAGCGCCTGGCACTCCTGAGCAGGGTTTTTATCTTACGGCTCATGCCTTTAATCAAGCTGAGAAGTATCAGATTCCGGTCATTATTCTGACTGATCAGTACTTGGCTGACTCTTATTTTACCCTTGATCGGCCGCTTGATCCGCAGAAGATCACCATTGACCGATATCTTCTTTCAGAGGATGAGCTTAGCCGAATGAGCGATGAGTATCGTCGGTACGCTTTTACCAGCACCGGCATATCCCCGAGAGCCATTCCTGGCCAAAGTCGCCATTTGGTTATGGCTGACTCGGATGAGCATGATGAGTTTGGCCATATTATCGAAGATCGGCAGACCCGTAGTCGGCAGGTAGCCAAGAGGATGAAAAAAGAGCAGATGATGGAGCAAGATATCCTTCCGCCCAATATTTACGGGCATCTGAAGGCTAAAAATATGATTATCTGCTGGGGCTCAACCTGGGGGGTGGCTCATGAGGCCATGACCAGATTGCACGATGAGGGCAAGGATGTAGCTATGCTTCATTTTACCCAAGTTTGGCCCTTTCCCTCGCGGCAGGTAAAGGATGTGCTCAAAGATCGCGATGAGCTGATTTGCATTGAAAACAATGCCAGCGGACAGATGGCCAGCCTTATTCGGGAGAAAACAGGTCTAGCCGTAGATCAGAAAATTTTGCAGGCCGATGGCCGGCCATTCTCAGTACAGTATCTTTTTGAGACCATCCAGGAGGTGATAGGGTAAAAATGCTTAGCCGGGAAGAGTATCACAGCGGGGTTAAGGAGGCATGGTGTCCGGGGTGTGGGAATTTTGGCATTTTGAATGCTGAAAAGAGGGCCTTGGTTGAGCTTCAGCTTGCGCCTGAGAAAATTCTCATAGTGTCAGGGATTGGGCAGGCAGGTAAATTTCCCCATTATTTGCGGTGCAATTTTTTTAATGGTCTGCATGGCCGGGCCTTGCCGGTGGCTTTGGCAGCCAAGCTGGCTAATCCTGAGCTGACGGTCATTGTCCATAATGGAGATGGTGATTGCTACGGTGAGGGCGGGAACCACTTTATTCATACCATTCGCCGAAATCCCGATATCACCTGCATCGTGCACAATAACAAGGTCTATGGATTGACCAAGGGGCAGGCCTCGCCTACCTCAGATAAGGGTTTTAAGACCAAGGTGCAGCCTTACGGCGTTATCCATGAGCCGCTCAATCCGCTGGCCCTGGCTATCAGCTTAGATTGTAGCTTTGTGGCCAGGGGATATGTTGGGGATTTGCAGTTTTTGGCCGAGCTGATCAAAGCGGGGATTCAGCATAAGGGATTTGCCTTGATCGATATCCTACAGCCATGCCCGACCTTTAATCGGGTCAATACCTTCAGGTGGTATGAGGAGCGGGTTTATCATTTGGAAGAGGACAGGGAGTTTGATCCGAAAAATCAGCTCAAGGCATTTCATAAGGCTTTAGAGTGGGGAGAGCGCATTCCGCTGGGAGTCTTCTATCTTCATCCCAAACCGACTATGGAGGAGCAGATTCCGGCGCTTGCGGCAGGCCCTTTGTATCGGCAAAAGATCCAGCCTAGTAAGGTGTTGGATATTATGGAGGAGTTGTCAGCCTTATCATAGTCTTTTGGATAATGTCATGCCAGCCTCATTATCGACTGAGGATTGAGGGATGAGAGATGGGGGCCCCTACGTGCGTGGGGACGATTGTAGCGGAAAGCAAGGAGGGGCACAGGTTTCCAGGGGTCCCCTACGTGCGTGGGGACGATGCGGATTGGTCCTGCTCATTGTGGTGATCACATGGGGCACCCCTACATGCGTGGGGACGATTGCTTTTGGCCAATCAGCTCCTTGGCGTATCGAATAGCTCTAGTTTGCAGCATCTTGTCATCTCCTTTCCAAAATCCAGCCACCAGCCCAGGCTGGCTGGTGGCCCAGGCGGCTCGCCTGGGCTCTCCCTAACAATTCAAATATCTGTTAATCAGCTCAGTAATATCGGTGATATCCTCTGGCTGGATCACCATAAACGGCCTGGCAGGGATATCGCCCCAGGGAAGCTTGAGCCTAACTGTGCGCTGGTGCGCCCTGACCCTGGATATTTTCCCTCTCATTCTCCTAACATGCTCCTTAACTCGCTGAATAAAGGTTTTTTCTCCGAATTCCCCGCGTTTTGCTCCAAAATGCATGATTGCGGCATAGACGACATTGGTCCCAACCTGGGCATAGTCCCTGCCGGCGCTTCGGTGGATGCTGGAGGCCAACCTGCCCCGCTGGATGAGGATATCGCCCGGCCACCAGCCCATAGCCTTGCGCCTGGCAATGGTAACCTCAGACAGCGGCGCCCATTTTCGTGAGCCTCCCATCCATGAGCCGGGCGCCGAATACCTTCCGCCAACCTCGAAATTCTGCTGGATTGAGCTAACCATATACTCAGCGATGCGGCGCATAACCGGCGTCATATCCGCCATTTTTTCCTGGAGCCTGGTCAGGAGGGCTTTGACCTGCTCGTCTTCAACCTTGATCTCGGCTTTGATCAGATGTTCCCCATGTTTAAATTAGGAGGAGGAGATAAGCCGCAGGGGAAGGGTATTGAGGTAAAAGATAATAGT
>JAILZY010000110.1 GCA_023512255.1 bacterium
TATTGTCTTTTACCTCAATACCCTTCCCCTGCAGCTTATCTACTTCTCCTAATTTTAAATATGGGGAACATCTGCGAATGAACAATAACTCTTGAAAAAAGAGAGAAATTTCTTATAATAACCCACGTATAATGACCCAAGAATTTTGAAAAGTAATCAAAGCCGGGCTAATCATGGGCTATAAGGTGGCTGGATGAGAGCCCCTGAGGAAAGAGCCCTTCGGCGGAGAGAAAGGAGCGAAGAAAGACATGGCAAGAAGAGTTGACAAGCATCTTCAGCAACACCTTTGGTATCTCGTCTCTGTGATTTTGGTCTTTGTCCCGATAATGCTTAGCCAGACTGGTTGTGCTCAAAGAGAAAATACTATCAAGATCGGCGGTGTAGGGCCGCTCACAGGAGGTGCGGCCACCTATGGGGCATCTACCCGCAATGCCTGCCAGATGGCCATAGAGGAGATCAACCAGCAGGGGGGGCTTGATGTAAGCGGTAAAAAATATAAGCTTGAGCTGATCTTTGAGGATGACGAAGGAAGACCTGAGTCTGCTGCTAATGCCTATCGAAAGCTTATTGATCAGGATAGAGTCTGTGCCATTATCGGAACGGTGATGAGTAAATGCTCGCTAGCTGGGGCGCCTATTGCCCAGGAGGCCCATGTGCCCATGATCAGCAATGCTTCCACTAACCCGCAGGTAACTCTGATTGGAGATTATATCTTCCGTGCCTGCTTCATAGATCCTTTTCAGGGAAGAATTATGGCTAACTTTGCCTTCAGTAGTCTGGAAAAGAGAAAGGCCGCGGTCTTGTTCGATAATGGCAATGATTACAACAAGGGGCTGGCTGAGTTCTTCAAAGCCAGGTTTGAAGAGCTCGGCGGGCAGATTGTGGCCTATGAGGCTTTCACCGACGAGGATAAGACTCAGGATTTCAGCGCTCAGCTGACTAAGATCAAAGCAGCTGGCCCAGACATTTTGTTTCTCCCTAACTACTATAGCTCAGTGGCTATGATCGCTAAGCAGGCCAGAGCGATGGGCCTTGACATTCCGCTGATTGGAGGGGATGGGTGGGATTCTCCAGACCTTGTAACCTTGGGCAAGGAAGCGGTAGAGGGGTGTTTTTTCAGTACTCATTTTTCCAAGGATGATCCCAGCCCAAGGGTTCAAAAGTTTGTCAGTGCCTATACGGAAAAGTATAAACAGCCTCCTGATGCCCTGGCTGCACTGGCTTATGATGCCTGCCTGATTTTATTCCAGGGTCTTCGCACAGCTAAGAGCCTAAAGGGCGAAGATCTGCGAGATGCCTTGAAAAATATCAGGGACCTTGAGGCCGTATCCGGTCAGATTACCTTTGATGACCAGCGGAATCCGGTCAAGGGTGCGGTCATTGTTAAGATTGAAAACGGCCGCCAGGTGTTCTATCAGAGGATTAATCCGTAAGAATTGACGATCCTATGAGAGCTAGCCATTGAAATCAAGAAGAAAATCAGATTTATTGAAGATTTCATTAAAGATATTGAAACCTTCTGATCTTGTCCTGCCTGGCATTCTCCTGGTCTCGGCTGGGTTGTATGTATGGTATTACGGCTGGCTGGTTCTGGCCCAGCAGATGATCAACGGGCTTCAAAGGGGGAGTATGTATGCCCTGATCGCTCTAGGGTATACGCTGGTCTATGGGATTATTAGGCTAATAAACTTTGCCCATGGTGATGTATTCATGATGGGTGTCTATTTTGCCTGCTTTGCTGGTAATTTTCTCTTGAGTAGGGGAGTCGGGTTTGCCTTTTGGATAGCTATGATAGTCGCCATGATCGGCTGTCTGCTGATCAATGTCTTGATTGAGGCAGTCGCCTATCGTCCCTTGAGGGATAGACCCCGGCTGACCATGCTGATCACCGCTATCGGAGTATCCCTGTTTTTGGAAAATTTTCTGTCCCTAGATCCTCATCAGCTTCCTTTCCCCTTTAATCACCTAGTGTTTGGGCCTCAGTTTCGCCCTTTCCCGACCCTGATCAAGGAACGAGTCTATCCTTTGGCGGCAGGGCTAACCATAAGCAATATCAAGATAATCGACTTGGCTACTGCCCTTATGCTGATGGTTGTGCTCGAATATATTGTCAAGAGGACCAAGATGGGCAAAGCCATGAGGGCTGTATCCTATGATATGGATGTGGCCCGGCTGATGGGCATTCATGTCGATCGGATTATCACCTTTACCTTTGCTCTGGGCGGGGCCCTGGCTGGATGTGCCGGTATTCTGTATGGTCTTACCTACGGAGTGCTTCAGTCGCCCTGCCTTGGCATGTGGCCTGGTATTGTGGCCTTTGTGGCCGCGGTAGTGGGTGGGATTGGCAATATCCCGGGGGCCATGCTGGGAGGGTTTCTGATGGGCATTGTGGAAACCCTGGCCATCAGTGTCAATTCGAATCTTGGCTATGGAGTAACCTTTCTGATCCTAATCTTGGTCCTTTTGGTTAGACCGAAGGGTCTTTTAGGCTCACCCTATATGGAAAAAATTTAAGTGAGGTAAGAACTCAATGTATTGAATATATCGCCTAGGGTTCTTTATTGGCGGCAAAACATCGAATATATCCTGCTGCACAAGCTTATAGGGCATTAACAGGTTTATAGAGCATTAAGGGTATTGTCGGACAAAGGGAAATGAAGCCATGTAAAGGCCGCTTATCCTGCAAACGTTTATCTTTTAGGAACATAGAACAATGGATACAGAAAAGTTGGGTTTCAATGCCTGGTTTCAGGATAAAATTGATCCTGCAAAGTTGAATGATTTCCAACTAGCCAGAGTAATTGCCGTCAATAAGAATAGCTATACCATTTCAAACGGAAAAAGTGAGGTAATTGCGGAAATAACCGGAAAACTCATGTTCAATGCCGATTCTCCGCTGGACTATCCAGCGGCAGGGGACTGGGTGTACGCACAATTTGTCGATGATGAATCATTTGCGGTTATTCATGAAATTATCCCCAGAAAATCATTCATTAAGAGAAAAATATCGGGGAAAAGGATAGAATTTCAATTAATCGCTGCCAATATCGACACCGCCTTGATTATCCAGTCACTTGATTTCAACTATAATATCAGACGACTAGAACGATACTTGGTCATGGTCAACGAAAGTAATATTCGTCCTGTTGTATTATTTAAGAGTGATCTGCTAACTCATGAGGAAATAGAAAAGAAGAAAGCCGATATTCAAAAAGTAATACCTAACATTCAGATAGTGGCCTTCAGTAATACAAATGGTTCAGGTCTGGACAGGGTCAAAGAGCTGCTGATTTGTGGGGAAACATTTTGTCTGCTCGGATCATCAGGGGTTGGAAAGACCTCGCTACTCAATAGCCTCATGGGTGAAGAGCTGTTTGAAACGCAGACTGTTAGGGAAAAAGATGGCAGAGGAAGACATACCACTACCCGTCGGCAGTTGGTTATTTTGGAAAACGGGGCGATAGTTATTGATACGCCGGGTATGCGGGAACTTGGGATTATAGCTGCAGAGTCAGGCCTACAGGATACGTTTGCCGAGATAGTGGAGCTAGCAGATCAATGCCGCTATAATGACTGTACCCATACTTTGGAGGAAGGTTGCGCGGTATTGGCTGCGGTGGAAGAGGGAACAATTTCCAAAGAACGCTACCAGAATTATCTTAAGATGAATAAAGAATCTATTTACAACGAGATGTCCTATTTCGAGAAGAGGCAGAAAGATAAGCTGTTTGGGAAAATGTGTAAATCTATAATGAAGCATAAAAAAGCCAGATAGTGACTAATTGGTTTTTTCGCTAAGTGCGAAAGCAGATCCAATTACACAATCAATTGTAGAGGGTAATTACCTAATCAATTGTAGGGCCGGACCTTGCGTCCGCCCTTATTGCGCACTTTGTTAGCGAAAGAACCACTAAATCAGGGGATAAAGAGGAATATTCATTGGTTTCTACATCAATAACAACCAAATAATCTTAAGCTAACAATATGCAAATCCCAACGCGGCCAACATACCGCATCTTTTATCTTGGCTTGATCGCTGCCGGGCTCACCGTAAGTCTTCTGGTTAGATTTAACCTTTTGAGCCGCTACGGTCAGCAGATCTTTTTGTTTATCTGCATCAATATCATCATGACCGTCAGCCTTAATTTGATCAACGGGTTCACGGGAGAATTTTCCATTGGCCATGCGGCTTTTATGGCTATAGGGGCCTATAGCTCGGTCTTTGTAACCACGATTCTTTTCCCGGCCGCGGCTGAGTGGCCAAAGGTGTGGGCGGTTTTACTCTTTCTAGCCTCAATCGCTCTGGCTGGGTTGGTTTCTTTCGGCCTGGGCTATGTGGTCGGGCTTCCTATTCTGCGGCTTAGAGGGGATTATCTGGCTATTGTTACTTTGGCTCTGGTTGAGGTGGTGCGCTCTGGGATTAAGCTCACCGATGAGCTGGCTTGCCTACTCGACAAGATTCACCTGCCTGCCTTGAGCCGGATCGTTCAGAAAATAGGTGGGCCGAGGGGAATTGGGCAGATTCCGGTATTTACTAACATTTTCTGGGCAGTAGCTTTCACTGTGCTGACGGTTTCGGTTATCAATCGGCTGCTTCATTCCAGCTTTGGCCGTGTCTTTTTGTCCCTTAGGGAAGATCAGATTGCCGCTGAAATGATGGGAGTAGATCTTACCCGCTCAAGGGTGCTATCTTTTGCCATTGCCAGCTTCTTTGCCGGCTGTGGGGGCGGGCTTTATGCTCATACCCTGCGCTATATTCACCCTGATAACTTTAACTTTATCAAGTCCATAGAGTACCTGGTCTATTTATATCTTGGCGGGATGAGTAGCCTTTGGGGGTCGATCATCGCTGCTGGATCGATGACCTTTCTCCTGGAATTTTTGCGCATGGCTAACCTTCAGCAGTGGCGGCTGGTGATCTACCCGCTGATCTTAATCCTGGTCATGCTCAGAAAACCTGAAGGATTATTCAAAAGGGACCTGTAGTAGCGCAAGGGGAGAGCGCTCAAGGGAGGAATCTTTTGCCCATGCTGCTTTTGGTCGATCATCTCCATAAGTCCTTTGGTGGATTGAAGGCGGTTTCAGATTTTTCCACTCAGATAAGCCAGGGTGAGATTGTGTCTATTATCGGACCGAATGGGGCGGGAAAGACCACCATTTTTAACCTGTTGACCGGATTTTATGTCCCGGACAGAGGAAGCATTAAATTTCAGGGGCAGGAGATTGTCGGACATCCCCCTCACCTTATCGCCGCGGCTGGAATTTCGCGTACCTTTCAAAACATCCGACTCTTTGGCCGAATGAGTGTACTAGATAACGTCCGTCTTGCCTTTCATCTCCAGAGGAAATATACGCTCCTTGATGCCCTGATTCGCAGTCGGCGCTTTCAGCAGGAGGAAGAGCGCATTACCAGCATGAGCCTTTCCCTGCTCAAGACCTTTGATCTCCTCAAGGAGCAGCATAAGCTGGCCCGTGAGCTGCCCTATGGGCTCCAGCGAAGGGTTGAGATTGCTCGAGCTTTGGCCACCGGTGCTCGGCTCCTTCTCCTGGATGAGCCAGCCGCGGGTATGAACCGAGGCGAGACAGATGAGCTGATGAGTTTGATCCGCTGGATTCGCCAGGAATTTTCTCTGACCATACTGCTTATTGAGCACCAGATGAGGATGATTATGGAGATCAGCGAGCGGATTATTGTCATTAATTTTGGGGAAAAGATTGCCGAGGGTACGCCTGAGCAGATCCAGCAAGACCCCAAGGTCATTGAGGCCTATCTTGGGGGAAGCACACCAGATAAGGGATCGTCAGGGAGGAAGCTTTCAGGATGATGCTTAAGGTCTGCAACCTTGATCTTCGCTATCAGCAAATCCAGGCGGTCAAGGGAGTCTCATTTGAGGTGTCCAAAGCCGAGATCGTTACTCTGCTCGGAGCAAATGGCGCTGGGAAAAGTAGCATCTTGCGGGCCATATCAGGCCTAATTCGGCCTTTTGGGGGTGAGATTTTCTTTGAAGGGATAAACATCACCCGGCTTCCCTGTCATGAGATTGTCAAATTAGGCATTGTTCATGTCCCGGAAGGTCGCGGTATCTTTGCCAACCTGAAGGTGATCGAAAACCTGGAAATGGGCAGTTTTCTGCGCCGAGATAAAAAAGCGGTAAGGCAAGACATTGAGCGTGTCTTTACCCTCTTTCCCATTCTTCGCCAGCGGCAGAATCAGTACGGAGCCACCCTATCAGGGGGGGAGCAGCAGATGCTGGCCATTGCTAGGGCCCTGGTGGCGGGAGGAAAACTCATCCTTCTCGATGAGCCATCCCTGGGGCTTGCCCCGCGAGTTGTGGAAAGTATCTTTCAGATCATTGCCAGGATCAATCGGGAGGGATTGTCGATCTTGTTAGTCGAGCAAAATGCTCATCAAGCCTTGGAGATCGCCCATCGGGGATACATTTTGGAAACTGGCAGCATTGTCTTAGCTGATACGGCCAGTAATCTAGCCAAAAATCAAAGTATTCGCAAGGCTTACCTGGGAGAGTAAAAAAGCTTTTTCCTGCACGCCGTCTATTGACTTAGTTCAGCTACATTGATAATATTAACAATTGGTATGGTTATTTATAACTTTAGCTCTTATTTATTAGCTACCATTAAGAGACATAACCCTAATAAGAGCTAAGCCCCTTCGAGGGTTTATGGTTGTTCTAATATAGGGTTTATGGTGTTTGATATATAAGATTTGATATATAAGAGCGATAACTTTAGCAGAAGCTTCAGCCGTAAGGTCCGGAGAGTTATATTTGTCCCCAAGGTTCCTTAGTTACGTTTCCGAATAAATAGATATGGTATGAACCCGGTGAAAGAAAAACTTGTTCGAGCGGAAAAATCTATGGCTGAAAAGCGACTTGTCCTCATCAAAGATTTACAATACCCTAGAGACGACATTACTTATTGAGACCCGCAACTTATTGACACTCGTAGGTGAACTAGGATGGAAAAGAATCGGATATTGGTAGTTGATGACAATATAAATATGTGCATTACGCTGCAGGATATCCTCTTGGATGATGGTTACGACGTGCTGATTTCGGATAATGGGCAGGAGGCGCTTGAGTTGATCGAGCAGCAAGAACCCCATCTGATTATTACCGATATGCGAATGCCGAATATTGACGGTTTGGAGTTGCTGCAAATTGTTAAGGGCAAGCATCCTAAAATCGAAATTATCATTATGACTGCCTTGGGGGAAGTAGACTCCTATCTTAAGGCGATGAAAATTGGAGCCTTTGAGTATATCACCAAACCCATTAATCCTAAGATATTGAAAAGTATCATCTCGAAGATTTTAAAATAAGGCGACATCCGGCAGTTAGTGGTTTTTTTCGCTAAATACGAGAGCAGATCCAATTACCAAATTAATTGTAGGAGCGGCCCTTAGGGCCGCCCAAATTGTGCACTTTATTAGCGAGAGGACCTCTTAGTGGTTTCCTAGCCAGGTATGTAATCACTAACTAAAGGCCAATCTTAAGGTTTTGACCTCGAAGAGGTTATCGTTAAAGTATATTTACTTAGCGAAGAGGACCAATTAGTCAAAGGGTGAAGCAAAAAATGCCCATTCTATTTTGGAATGGGCATCTTTGCTTAAGCTTTCTAAAGGAATTAAGTTAAGTTAAGATTAAATTACTCAATACCTTATGGGACCTCTTAAGTGGAGATAGTAGAGCTTTTTTTCTCATCTTGTTTCATTGATAAAAGACGCTGTTTGCCCAAATTCCCTTATGCTGTCTTTGCGGAAAGATTTTGTCCCTGATTTTATTTTTTTATTCCTCTTCCGCTAATTTACAACCCTGATAGCCAGCTTACCAGGCGCGAAGTCAAGGATATTCATTGACAAGAAGTATTCTTTCCAATAGAATAACTTCAGTCAAATACTTTGAAAGGGGGTTTTATTTATGGTTGGTAAACAGATTCGTTTAGAGAGAATCATGAATCGGAATTCCAAAAGGACGGTTATCGTGCCTATGGATCATGGTATCACTCTGGGGCCGATTCCCGGCCTGATTGACGCCAAAAAGACGGTGGATGCCGTAGCTGCCGGAGGCGCCAATGCCATTATTATCCACAAAGGGCTGGTTGAGGCAGGCCATCGCGGGGGAGGCAAGGATGTGGGGTTGATTGTTCATCTTTCGGCCAGCACCATTCTCTCGCCAGATCCTAATGCCAAGGTTTTAGTCTGTACGGTAGAGGAGGCCATTCGGCTTGGAGCCGATGCAGTCTCCATTCATGTTAATATTGGCTCGGATGATGAAAAATCCATGCTTAAGGACCTGGGAGATACAGCCAAGAAGGCTCAGCAGTGGGGACTGCCTCTGGTAGCCATGATGTATACCCGAGGGCCGAAGATAAAAAATGAATATGATCCTGCGGTAGTCAAACACGCGGCCAGAATAGGAGCTGAGCTTGGAGCAGACATTGTCAAGGTGGCTTACACCGGCAGCGCTGACTCCTTTGCCGAGGTCGTCAGCGGATGCTTTGTGCCGGTGGTTATCGCCGGTGGAGAAAAAATGGAAACCGACCGCCAGGTTCTTGAGATGGTTAAGGGCTCCCTGGAGGCAGGAGGTGCGGGTGTGTCGATTGGTCGCAACGCCTTTCAGCACTCAAAACCAGAGCAGATTGTCAGGGCCATCAGTAATATGGTTCATGAAGGATGGTCGGTAGAGGAAGCTCTGAAGCTGGTGGAGGCAGGTTGATGAAAAAGGTCTGGGTAAGGGCTATCCCCTGGAATAAGGCAGTAATCACTACAGCTATTGAGAGCGGAGCGGACGCTCTAGTAGTGGATCAGGAAGATACGGACAAGGTCAAGCAATTGGGGCTGATTCAGACCATCAGTGCCAATGGGGATCTTCGGCTCGGTGAAGATGTGGTCGAGTGGGAAATCAAGAGCAAGAAGGATGAGGAAGAAATCGTCAGGCTGGCCAAGGATAAAATGGTTATTGTCAAGACTAGGGACTGGACCATTATCCCCTTGGAAAACCTCATTGCCCAAACCGAAGGGCTAATCGCTGAAGTGTCAAGTAGTCAGGAGGCTGAAACCGCTTTGGGCATCCTGGAAAAAGGAGTAGATGGGGTATTGATCAACTCGCAGGATCCGGCTGAGGTCAAGCGGGCGATTGCTTTGGTCAAGAGGACAAGGCCAACTCTGCCCTTGAAAGTGGCCAGAATTTTGCAAATTTCACCCTGCGGTCTGGGGGATCGGGTGTGCATAGATACCTGTACTATGATGAGCGAGGGGCAGGGTATGTTGGTTGGAAACAGCAGCCGGGCCTTATTCCTGGTTCACTCAGAGACCGTAGTTAATCCCTATGTCGAGCCGCGGCCCTTTCGGGTTAATGCCGGACCTGTTCATGCTTATGTGTTTTTAGCTGACGGCAAGACTAAATACTTGTCCGAGCTGAAGGCAGGGGACTCGGTTCTGATTGTCAACTATCAGGGGAAAACCGAAGAGGCTATCGTCGGCAGGACTAAGATCGAGCGGCGTCCTCTCCTCCTCATACAGGCAGAATTAGAGGGAGAGGTCTTGACTACGATCTTGCAAAACGCCGAAACTATCCGCTTGACTCGGCCTGATGGTCATCCAGGCTCGGTGGTGGACCTTAGAGCTGGGGATGAAGTCTTGGTTTATACCGAGGAAGCGGGGCGGCATTTTGGCATGAAGATTAAGGAAACGATTATTGAAAAATAAAAAGTAGGCAGAAGGTAAAAAAGTAGGTGGAAGGTAAAGGTTAAAGAGATAAATTGATAGTTTAAAAGAGATAGTTAAAGTAAGATTTAGAAGTATTATGCAGGTCATCGGTAGGGTGCTTCGGCTGGATATAGAAAGCTTTAGCCGTAGGGTTTTAGTTGAGCTTTGGCAGGATTTAGCCTTAGGTGATATGGTTAGATTTACCCCAGAGTGGGCAGCAGGACAAGGGGTGGCAGGACAAGGGGTGGCAGAGCAAGAAGACGAGCAAGCCAAAGCAGAGCGGACCATCCAGCATCTTATAGTCAGCCAAATGGAGAGTGAGCAGGGAGAGAGAGTCTATCGGGCAGGAGGGGGAGAGAAAGTTTGCCTTTTTACCGATATTCCCGATATTCTTGTTAGGCCTGGCTATATGATCGAAAAGCTCCAGCCGCAGGCATTATCTCTGCGTATAGAGGCCTTGATTGAGCCGGCCGATATTTGCTTTTTGAGTGGCCTTATGGAAGGGTATGGAGACCTTGCTGTACTTCGGACCCTGGACGGCTCCTGCGGTCTGGTAGAGCTTTTGGCCTCGGCCTCTTTTCAGCGAGAAATTGAAGAGCTTATTCGATCTCTTCAAAAAGAGATGTCCTTTCAGATTAAGGCTGTGGAGTTAAGGTAGTAATCTTAACCCTTAGAATAGAACTATACTTTTGCACTTTTTCTCTGAACCCTTGATTTTAGTGGGTTTGGTATGAAAGATAATTTTCAAGAAGTTCA
>JAILZY010000111.1 GCA_023512255.1 bacterium
GAATTAACCACCCGCAACACCTTGGCGACCAGAGCCTGATCTACCCGGACAGCCTCGTAAAGGTCTTTGATTGAGCTCCTGTCATCCAGAATGATGCTCAAAATATGAGCTACAACGCTTGGCAGAGTTGGAATTTGTTCGCTGATTAGAGAGTTAATTTCGACAAGGGCGTGCATCCTTTTTGATTTCACCATGCTCATATGCCTTTTTAATGATTAATTTTTGATGTATATTTTTTGATCTATCATGCGCATCTTTTATATACTAGATTACTAAGCAGATTATATGCCAACGGAAGGTCAGAAGAATCAGACAGAGTCGATTTGGGATTAATTATACAAACTTACAAATACTTAGATAGATACCGATACTAACTGTTTATGCCGACTGGTTGAGAAAATTTTGAACAGGTAAACTATGTTGACGAAAACCCTACCCTATTTTCTCCCCTCCCTCTCCGTGGAGAGAAAAATATGATAGACCAAAAACAACTGCAGGAAAAATCAGAACAATTTCAAGGGGAAATCCTATAAATAAACAAGTAAACAACGTTTACTTATTTCTCCCAAACACTCTTTCCAGTCGTAATTCTCCAATCTTATACCGAAAAAGCATCTATACCGAAAAAACATCCTTGATTAGGGAATAATACTTGGTTAGGGAATATTGGTTAGGGAATATATGATAGGGAACATACGACATGGATGAAAGCAAGCTCGATAACAGAGCCCTTATGATGTTGACCTATGGTCTCTACGTTATCACCTCGCATTACGGTGATAAGCTAAACGGCCTGATCTGTGACGCCGCTATGCAGGTTGCACGAAACCCGGCTCGTCTAGCCATCAGTATCAATAAAACCGGGCTTACCCATGACTACATTGTCCAAAGCGGCGAATTTGCTCTCTCCATCCTGGAAGAGTCTACTCCTATGACCTTTATCGGACTCTTTGGATTCAGATCAGGCCGTGATATTGACAAACTATCTCAGGTCGCCTTTAAAAAAGGGGTCAGCGGCTGCCCGTTGGTTACTGAACACTGCCTGGCCGTCCTGGAGGCTACAGTATGCCAGCAGGTCGATGTAGGCTCACACACCCTGTTTATCGGTGAGGTCATAAGCAGTGAGGTTTTAAAAGAAGGCACTCCCATGACTTACATCTACTATCGCCAGCAGCTTAAGGGGAAAACGCCGAGCAATTCGCCTACCTACTCTGGTGAAAAGTGAGAGGTTTTAATAAAAGGCAATAATATCTTCTCTCCTTAAATATCCGTCCTTAAATATCCGGGCCAGGAATATCCGCGTCAGGGTAACAGGAATATCCGCGTCAGGGTAGTTGGCTAAGGGCAAAGGTTCCGAAGAGATAATGCCATGAGAAACAAACAAATCGCCAGATCGAACATGGCGACAATGTAAGGAGTAAGGGTATGCCAATACGGAAATTAAGAGAATTTTTGGATCAAAATAATATCAAGTATGTAACTATAACTCATTCGCCCGCCTACACTGCTCAGGAGATCGCGGCCTCAGCTCACATTCCGGGTCGGGAGATGGCCAAAACCGTAGTGGTGAAAATTGATGATACTATGGCCATGGTTGTTCTGCCTGCCAATGCCCAGATAAACCTCGATTTTCTAAAATGTATCACTGGAGCCCAAAGGGTTTCGCTCGCCAGTGAGGAGGAATTCAAAGATAAGTTCCCCGACTCTGAGATTGGGGCCATGCCGCCCTTTGGCAATCTGTATGGAATGCAAGTTTTTGTATCGGAGGCTTTGAGCCGAGAGAAAGAGATCGCCTTCAATGCCGGCTCTCACTCAGAGTTGATCAAAATGTCGTATAAAGATTTCGAGCGCATCGTAAAGCCAAGGGTGATCGTAACGTCCTAAGTACCAGCTGCTGCAGCATTCTAAGTACCAGATGTTGCAGCATTATTGGGCAACATTATCTTGACTATTACCCCCTGATACTGCTATTTTATTTAATAATTACTCTTATTTTAATAATCATAATATACTTATAGGATAGTATCTCTCGATTATGATCGCTAAGATCAGCCTTAGCCCATCCTGCCTAAGTAGGCCAAGGGGCATCCCTATTATCATCATCCTTATCATTATTGCCCTCCATCTTATTACTATCCTGATGCTCCATCGGCCCGCTTTCTCAGCCTCGCTGGGATTCACAGCAACAGCATCATCGGCGACCTCTCTCCTTGAGGCCGCGGCGGTAGCCGAGTCAACCCTCAGACAGCCTCTGAAAAATTGTCTAGAAGATAATTCAGGAAGCCTTGATATCGGAGGGCTCAAGGCCAAGGTGGGTGATGAGATTCTTATCCCGGTGAGGATACAGGCTGCACCAAGGGCCGTATCTTCCTTTGGCTTCGAAATTGTCTATGAGGCCAGGATCTTAGAATATACGGGTTTTAGTAGAGGAGAGCTAGCCGCCTCACTCAGCAATTTCGAGGTCTATCCCGTAAACAAGGGAAGAGTCCGCGCCGCCGGTATCGCTATCGGCAGCGGCATCCGCCGGGGGGCATCTGGCTATCTGCTTTGGTTAAAGTTTACGGTTCGAGCAGGCCTTGAGGGTGAGTGTTACCCGCTGTGGTTTGAAGGTCTGGTAGATGATGTAGCTTCTTTCTCTACCAGTCGGGGATGTCTATGCATTACGATTGCCAAGATGTGGTATAAAGATGCAGACGGTGATGGATATGGGACCAAGAGCATGGTCAAGATCCAATCTGATCAGCCGCAAGGGTATGTATCCAATGCCGATGATTGCGATGACAGCCAGGCCAGAATCAACCCAGCCACGGTATGGTATCAAGATAAGGATGGCGATGGATATGGGGATCAGGCGGTGACCAAAATCCAGTGCAGCCAGCCAGAGGGCTACACCCTGAAAGCTCCGGACAACTGCCCGCGGGTGTTTAATCCTGACCAGAAAAACAGTGATCAGGATTTTTGGGGAGATGCTTGCGACAATTGTCCTTTTGTGGCTAATGAGGATCAGGCGGATCAAGACCAGGACGGGATAGGGGATGTCTGCGACCCTTGCCCAAATTACTACAACCCGGATCAGGATGATGTCATCCCTCTGGTTCCAGAAAAAGCATCCTTGCCCAAGCTAACCCTAATTTGTGGTCAAGCAGTGAAGCTCTCCCCTCCATCGGCTATCGATCCTTGCACTGGCAAAAAGATAGTGGCTACCTGCGACGATGCAGACAAAAATCTAGCCTCCTGGGGACCGGGCACCTATACCATCACCTGGAGCTACAGGAGAGGGGCAGAGCAGATCCTGACCCAGCAGCAGACGATCGTGGTGGTCGATACCGAGCCGCCAGTTCCCAAACAGGACAAACTCCCTCCGATCATTATCGAGTGTGAGATCAACCCTTCTGCCCAGCCTGGTGAAAAAAAATGGAGCTGTGAACAAAAATCTATTGATTATCCAAAGGCTATTGACCTATGCAGCGGAAGGGAAATAGTGGCCAAACCTCAGACCCCCTTGATCTTTGAAAACCCAGGCACATATCAGGTAATTTGGACCTATACGGATGATGCCGGCAATACCTCCAGGCAGACGCAAGAGGTCTTGGTGCAGCTTGTTACCCGGGTTGGGCCAGGCCAGGCCTTCGAAAGATTGACAGACGGGATTGAGGCCGCAAGCGCCGCATCTGCTATGACAAGTGCCATAACTGCTATGAGAGAAGAAGATATATTGAGTAAGATCAAGGTAGCCAGGGGTGAATACCGGCTTGAGCCAAAAATCTATATTAAAAGTAAAGTAACCCTTGAAGGTGGATGGGATCCAAACTTCACTGCCAGGGATCCTAAGACCAATAAAACCTTGCTATCTGGAAGCTCGATAATTTTTATTGATACTAATGCCGCTAGGCTAGATGGATTTATTATCGAAAACTCAACTGCCGACCATGACAAAAATATCTCTCTACCCGATATTCTTTCCCCTCTCCTTCCGCCATCCCTGATAAGGTTTAGAGAGACTGTCTCAGGCAATATTGCCTCATGTGGCGGTGGGATATACTGCCGAAATTCCTCACCGATGATCTCAAACTGCGAAATACGCAATAACCTAGCCTATGAGGCTGGCGGAGGTATCTTTTGCCTCAACTCCTCACCGACCATCATTAACTGCACTATTTCAAAAAACAGATCAGACTTTTTCGGCGGCGGAATATGCTGCCTCAATTCCTCACCGATCATTCAAAACTGCACCATCTCAGAAAATACCGCCAAGTATGGTAGCGGAATATCCTGCGATAGCTCATCCTCACCGACCATTATCAACTGCACCATCTGGGGAAATACGGCCTCTGGCAACGGCAGCGGACTATTTATCAGGGACTCAAATCTCAAAGCCGTAAACTGCACCCTATGGGGAAATAAGAGCGCAAGCCTAGGGGGCGGCATCTATTCTAAACAGGCTACCGTCACGGTCATAAACAGCATCCTGTGGAATGATACCCCGGATGAGATCTGGTTCGATAGCGGATCAAACTGCCAGATAACCTATTGCGCTATTCAAGGAGGGTTTGGCGATCCGGCCACTACTCATAATATTCAAACCGATCCCTTATTCAAGGACCCCAACGGGTACAATTTTCATCTTTTCGCCAGCCCGCAGCAGCGCTCTTCCTGCATTGATGCCGGCACAGACACTGAGGCGCCTGAGCAAGACAAGGATGGCCAGTCAAGACCCTATGATGGAGACTGCGACGGGCAGTCCAAGGTTGACCTTGGTGCCTACGAATACTGGGATGATCAGCCGCCGGTGCCTGCTCTCGATCCCCTGCCTGTGGCCAAAGGAGAGTGCCAGGTGGTCTTGACTCCGCCAACAGCCTTCGATGACTGCGCCGGATCAATTATAGCCAAAACCGATGACCCGCTTGTCTACAGCAGTCAAGGCACTTTTTCCGTAACCTGGATTTATGACGATGGGCATGGAAATACGAGCCAGCAAAAGCAAACAGTTTTGGTCCAAGATACCACTCCTCCTACGCCTGATCAGAATCCTTTGCCGCAGCTTTGCTTTGAGTGCGGGTATCCAATCGAGCTCCCCCCCCCAACAGCCACTGACCGCTGTAGCGGCTCCATAGTGGCCACTACCAGCGACCCTCTGCCCTCAACCGTAGGCACCACTACTTTGACCTGGCGCTACCAGGATCAATATGGCAATATCTCATATCAGACCCAAAAGATTAAGGTAATTGATACCCAAAAGCCAATCCCTGACCTTGCCCAACTGCCCGAGATCGTGGCTGAAAATAGCATCACCCTCACCCCCCCGACAGCCACTGACCGCTGTCGGGGAAAAATCACCGCCTCAGCCGATCGGCTCACCTATACGGAAAGAGGGAGTCATACGGTCATCTGGACCTATGATGATTCAAGTGGCAATATAGTCCAGCAGGAGCAGAAGGTAACGATCAGACGGGTGCTATTTGCAAATCCCAGCGGACAGGGAGGATATTTGAATCTTCAGCAGGCTATCAACAGTGCAGACTGCGAATATACCATCAGGCTGGCTGAAGGCTCTTATGCTGATGTTCATCTTACCATTCAGAAGGGAATCAGACTAGAGGGGGGGTGGAGCTTTGACTTTACCCAAAGGGATCCGGGCCGCTACCTAACCATCCTGGTCGGTGCGGCCAATGGCGGTCCAGTGATAAGTTTCGTCGACTGCAATCAGGCAATGATCGACGGGGTAACCATCACCCATCTTGGCAGTCTGAGACGCCCATTGACAGACTGTGGGATCTACTGCCGCGGGGCTTCGCCCACCATATCATGGTGCATCATCTCAGGAAACACCGCCTCTTATGGTGCTGGAATCTATTGTCAAAATTCCCATCCCCTAATTAGCCGCTGCCTAATCAAAGATAATACTGCCCATGTGGCTGGAGGAGGAATCTACTGGACATCGGACTCGCGGCCGACCATCCTAGGCTGCCGCTTTTATCATAATACTGGGCAGGGAAAGCCCAGCCATATTTGTTTGGGAAGTGAGGTAGACCCTTGTGTTTCAAGCACCTCCTGTAATCTTGAGTTGCTAGACGAGCAAAGCTTGAGGCAAATTCAGCTTCTCATCTCAGACAGTCTAAGCGGTCGGGGGAAAGCCGCCTATCGGCTATTTAACCAGCCGTGCGGGTTAAATTATACTCTTGGTGATGATGATCCTGTAGTCATCTGGCTTCAGCCGTAAGGCTTCCAAAGGCTACACAATGCCTGTGCGCGCTTTGCGCTTAGGAAGAAGCGGCCAGGGCGTTATTTGAAAGCGCGCTATTTGAAATTGTAATGCTTCCTAACCGGCTCTTTGATATCCCAGGTGCAGGCTAGACCGTCAGGGAAAGTGACAAAATCGCCCTTACCAAATTCCACTCTTTTCCCATCCTTGGTCTCTACCACTACCTTGCCTTCCAAAAAATAGCACTCCTCTGTACCATCGTACTGCCAGTCAAAGCGGGAGACCCCCTTTTCCCAAACTGGCCAGGAAAATACCCCTCTTTTTTCCAACTCATCCTGGGTCAGCCTATTAACTTTAATCTCCATCTTTTCCATCACTTGCTTCCTCCTCATAATATTACAGAATAACAGAATAATATAATATATAATATATTTAATATAATATATAATATATTACAGAATTTATATTACAGAATTAATATATTACAGAATAACATAATATATTACAGACTAGAATATTACAGAGACTAAGAATATTACAGACTAGCAGAATAACATTATAATAGAACAACGTCATAGCAATAGTCAGTATATTCAGTATATAATAAGAGAAGGCTGAAGGCAAGAGTTCAGATTGATATAAGGGAGGGAGCTATTTTATGTTACTCATGGGACATCGTGGGGCTGCGGCTCTTGAGCCTGAAAATACCCTACGATCAATCAGCCGCGCCTTAGAAATCGGGGTCGATGCGGTCGAGATTGATGTTCATCTGACCAAAGATCGGGAGCTGGTGGTCATTCATGATGATACCCTCGATCGAACCACCAATGGAGTTGGGCGGGTAGCCAGCTATACACTTTCGCAGATCAAAGAGTTTGATGCTGGCAAGGGTGAGCGTATTCCTAGCTTGCAGGAGGTAATTGATCTGGTTAGGGGCCGGGCCACTCTGGTCATCGAGCTGAAGGAGGAAGGCACCGAGCAGGGAGTGGTTGAGCTGATCAGAAAGGGTGGGCTCCGTGATCGGGTTTATGTCATTTCCTTCTGGCACATACTGGTCAAGAGGGTAAAGGAGATGGACAAAAGGGTGAAGACAGGGGTTCTTCTGGTTGGCTGTCCGGTGGATGCCTGTGTTGCTAAAGCTGCCTTTGCGGACGCCCTGGTCATGAACTATGCTTTCGTCAACAAATCTTTGGTTGATCTTGCTCACCAGGAGGGAGTTGCGGTTTTCATCTGGAATATTGATTCTCCTGATCTTCTGAAACCTTATGAGGAGATGGGAGTTGATGGTATTGCCAGCAATGATCCCAGGATACTGGTTGATTACTTCAGGGCAGGTCATGGTAATTAAAGTTTTAGGAGGATGGTTTGGAAGGAACCCTTTTTCAAAAGGGTTCCTTCCAAAAAGCATTCTGGAGATTCTTTTTTTATAATATTATTTATTTATAATATTATTTATTTTATATTTATAATATCACTTATTTTATAATATCATATTTTACTTATTTTATAATATCACTTATCGCTTACCCTAAGTTAACCTTCTCTCCCTCCTGGATGACCTGCGACAAGATTTTGCTCAATTCCTCAATCTCGTACGGCTTGGCCACAACCCCTTGAAATCCGTGCTCCCGATAATCAGACATGATGGGATCGTCGGCATAGCCGCTTGATACGATCGCTTTCACCCCTGGATCGATTTCGTGTAGTCTGCGAACGACCTCTTCGCCTCCCATCCCTCCGGGGATGGTCAAGTCCAAAATAACCGCGGCAAAGGCGCATCCCCTCTCCTTTACCCTCTTGTAAAGCTCTATCGCTTCATCACCCTCTTTGGCCAGTACAACTTCATAACCAAGATTGGTCAATATCCTGCCAACTATATCTCTTACCATTTTCTGATCATCCATGAACAGAATACGCCCTCCGGCCGCGGCTTTTGTCTCTCTCACGGTCCACACCTCCTTGGCCGAAATCTCTCTCTCCACAGCAGGAAGATAGATGTGAAAACTGGTTCCAACTCCCGGCCTGGATTCGACCGTTATATGCCCGTTATGTTTTTTGATGATTGAATAAGTAATGGCCAGACCAAGACCGCTCCCCTTTTTCTTGGTGGTAAAGTAGGGATCGAAGATCTTCGGAAGGTCCTTCGGGCTTATGCCGACCCCATTATCTTTAACTGAGATCTTAACATATCTTCCCGGCTCAAGAGGAAGATGTTTATCCTCTGGCCTGACTACGATATTTTGAGCCTGGATGTCAATTATCCCGCCATTGGGCATAGCTTGGCTGGCATTGAGAACCAGGTTGTTGATGACCTGGCTGATTTGTCTTGCGTCAACTTCGGCTGGCCAAAGATCATCAGGCAAGGTAAATTCACAGCGTGCTCTAGAGCCGCTTGAGGCAAAGATGGCCGCCTCCTTGATCAAGGGGGCAAGGTAAAGTGGTTTTTTAACCGGCTCCCCACCACCCTTGCTCAGGGTAAGTAACTGCTGGGTTAAACCCTTGGCCTGCCGGGCTGCCTTTTGAATTTCATCTACTATTCCAGCCAAGGGATATCTTGCTGATCGGCTATACTCTTGGAGTAAGGATGCGTTGCCGGTGATGGCGGTGAGTAAGTTATTGAAGTCATGGGCAAGACCGGCGGCTAAAACCCCAAGAGATTCAATTTTCTGAAGCCTCTCGATCTCATTCTCCCTTCTTTTCTGCTCGGTAATGTCATGAAGAATAAACATAACCACAGGTTTTCCCTGATAATGAATGAGACTTGCGGAAACCTCAACATCCTTGATCACACCCTCCTTACTCACGATTTTTGTATCAAAGGTAGAGGGAATTTTTTCACCAGCCAACAGCAATCGGTACAAATGCCTAACCCCTTTCCTCACCTCAGGAGCAAGAAAGCGAAAAAAAGCACTGCCGATCAGCTCTTCGACTGAATAGCCGGTCAAATTGCTGGCTGCCTTGTTGGCGAAGGTAATGATTTCCCCATCAATAATCCCGACCATATCCTTGGCCTGCTCAATCAGGGTCGAATACTTCTCCTCTGATTCTCGAAGCAGTTCATCTGCTCGCTTGCGCTCGGTAATATCTCTGAAATTCTCAATCACTCCGATCAGCTCTCCATCAGGTCGACGCAAGGGTTTTGCTGTCAGCTCAAAGAATAATTTCTGGCCACTGCGGCTTTCTATCTCAACACTTCCCTCGTACTGCTCTATCTTACCGCTGCGGATAAGGCCTATCGGGCATTGGGAGGGGGCATGGCAGAAGGGGCAGCAGATCACCTGACAGCATTTTTTGCCCTCTGCCTGGCTCCGGCTGATACCAAAAAGACGGCAGAATGTGTCACTTACCTTAAGTATATTTGATTCTATGTCAGTTACACACATGCCGTCAACTGCGGTGTTAAGTATCTGATTGAGCTGCGCATAGGCGGAGCGGGTTTCTTCAAGCAGATACCTAAGGCGCTTTCGGCTGAAGGTGATTTCCTCCTCGGCCTGCTCTTTTTCTCTAATCTGCCGCTTGAGTTGCTCTGTGCGCTCCTGCACAAGCCGCTCAAGATGCTGACGATATTGCCTCAATTCCTCCTCAAGCTTTCGGCACTTCGTAATATCGATGATGATCCCATCTATATAGAGAGGTTTTCCATCCTCAGCGTAAATCGGTGTTCCCCGCTCAGTAACATAGCGTATCTCTCCCCATTTGGTCTTCAAACGGTATTCGACCTCAAAGGGGCGATGGCCGCTTACGGCCTGCCTGATCGCATCGACCACCCTGGGCCGATCTTCGGGCAGGATAAGGGAGTCGATTCGACAGAGCTCTCCTGCTTCAAGCTCCTCGGCCACAAAGCCGGTTAGTGGCTTGAGCATGTTATTGAAAAACTGCATCCGGTTATTCTCCCTGATGAATACCCGATAGACAATCCCAGGGAGATTTTGGGCTAGTGTCCGATAAGGATCTTTTTCTTCCGGTCTTATCCCTTCTTCTGCCTGTTCAGTCATTGGTATTGGCTCTTCCTTCAGTTATCTTGGTTATCAATGTTATCAATGGCAAGTTAATAAAATATACCATAAATTTGATTATTAATTATAAATAATATAAATTTAATTTAATACGCATTTCTTATTATAATCATACACTAAAAAGGTGAGCTCAGATGTTCCCCATGTTTAAATTAGGAGGAGGAGATAAGCCGCAGGGGAAGGGTATTGAGGTAAAAGATAATAGTA
>JAILZY010000112.1 GCA_023512255.1 bacterium
ACTTTCTTCTCTCTTTATTTTCTCTCCTCCCCTTTATATTTTCAACATTATTTTTTCAACATGGGGAACATCTGATATTCCTACCCTTATCTTGACTATACCCATAGTATGGGTATAAAATTGGATGGTAAATATAAACCAATTGGAAATAGTAATAATATTTTGTCATTTCATCTGCATCAAGATTTTGACCATATCGTCCAAATTAGATTGCTTTAAGCAGAAGTTTTTCAAGGTCAGGGGAGATCGGCTATGAAAAAACAAGACTACTACCAGATCCTTGGGGTCAGCCCTGAGGCTTCGGCTGAAGAGATAAAGAAAGCCTATCGGACCCTGGCCCTCAAATACCATCCTGACCGTAATAGTGCTCCTGATGCGGCTGAAAAATTTAAGGAAATTACGGCTGCCTATGGAGTGCTAATTGACGAAAATAAGCGAAGAGAGTACGACCTCTACCGTCAGCTTGAGCAGGAGAAGAGCGCCAGATGTGGATACCGCAGCCAGGATTTTCGATACTCGCCAGAGGATATCTTTCGGGATCTATTCACTAATCCACTCTATAGCACTATTTTCCAGGAACTACACCGGGATTTTTCATCAAAAGGATACACCTTTAATGAAGAATTTTTTAAGAAAGTCTTCTCAGGTTATGCGCAGGTTTTTGTCACTGGCTGGTGGATCAGCGGCTTCCCCCCCGAAGTAGTAGTAAGACAGAGTAGCTGGGGGAAGGGCTTAGGAGGTGATTTTGCCGATCTTTTTGGTCTGTCAAAGGAAGAGAGAGATGAGGTTCCGGTGAGGCTTTTGCCCACCTCAGCAGGATTAGGGGACAGGCTGCGCCAGTTAGGACAAAGAGTTAAAGGGATGCTCCTTGGAAGACCGCAGCAGCAGTCAAGGGAAGGGGCGCTTCAGCGGGCTTCTGGGCTTGATCTTTTATATGAGCTGAGTATTAGTCGGCAAGAGAGTGTAGAGGGATGCAGAAAAGAGCTGATATTCGATAAGGGGGACTCGGCAGCAGAAAGGCTGATCGTTACCATCCCTGCTGGTATTGGCGATGGGACCAAGCTGCGCCTCAAGGGGAAGGGAAAGACAAACTCTCAGGGCGAGGCTGGAGATATCTATTTGAAAATTAAAATTAAGGGCTAAGAATTAGTGGCCTTCTCGCTAATAAAGTGCGCAAGCTGCGGCGGAACAAGGCCCGCACGCTACATCTGTACGCTACAATTGATTGGGTAATTGATCCGCTGCGCAAGTTGTGTTACGCACTTAGCGAGGAAATCACTCAATGGTCCTTTCGCTAACAAAGCTCGCGATTTGGGCGACCACAGGGGACCGCCCCTGCGATTGATTGGGTAATTGGATCTGCTCTCACACTTAGCGAGGAAACTACTAAAGAACCACTTAGTGATATAACCAATCACTTAGCGATAGAAATCAATTAGTATCCTGAGGTTAAGCACAGACCAATCTTCTCTTTTTAAAGATCGCTAGATCACTTACTCGATCACTTAAGATCACTCGATCACTTTGGGCACAGCAAAAAAGGTATCTTCTCTATCTGGTGCATTGGCCAGGAGCTCTTCTGGAGAATAGGAAGGCCGCACCTCATCTTCTCTCATGACATTCTCAAGCGGAAGCACATGAGAGGTTGGGGGAATATCTTTGGTGTCAAGCTCATTCAGCTTGTCCATATACTGCAAGATATTGTCTAGCTGCTGGGTGAATAAAACCTTCTCCTGATCGGAGAGCTTCAGCCTGGCCAACTTGGCCACATATTCAACTTCATTTACAGTGATTTTCACTTGCGGGTGCCTCCTTGATAAGTGTTTTGCATTTTATTTTTTGGTATTTTAATTTTTAAGGCTTATTATTTCTATATTTTCCTTAGCCTGGCATATTTAACCAAGAGTTTTTTTTTCAATCCGCCAAAATTCACGAAAACTTTGCTATTTTCTCCCTCTCCCTCGCGGCTAAAGATTATCCCCTCACCCCATTGCTGATGATAAACTCGCTCACCGGGCTGGAAATCCTCACTCTCTTCGGCCATATTTTGGCTGTCGGGGAAATTAATTCTTAGTTTGGTTGCCGAAGCCCTTGGCTTGCCGTAAACAAAACTTCGCTCTTGCGCATCTTCTTTTTCTTTATCTAGGTCATCTATCTCTAGGGCAAGATATTCTTGTGGAATCTCCGCGATAAAGCGAGAAGGCCTTGAGTATTGAGCACAGCCATAAACCATTCGCTGCTCGGCTCTGGTCAAAAAGAGTCTTTTTTCAGCCCTGGTCATGCCCACATAGCAAAGTCTGCGCTCTTCTTCCAATTCCTCACAGCTCATGGTACTGCGGCTCAAGGGGAAGAGCCCCTCTTCCATGCCGGTCATAAAAACAACAGGAAATTCAAGGCCCTTGGCACTGTGCAGAGTCATCAAGGTTACAGCAGCTGACACTTCATGGTATTCATCGACGTCAGATAAAAGACTCACATAGTCAAGGAAGTCTTCCAGGCTGCTGTTTGGATTTTTCTGCTCGAAAGAGCGGATAGCAGAAAGCAGCTCTTTGACGTTCTCGACCCTTGATTCGGCCTGATCCGTTTTTTCTTCCTCAAGAAGATAGGCTAAGTAGTCGGTATCTTTCAGGACAAGTTCCAGCAGTTGCCACAAGGGATGAGAGGTTCGAAAATCTCTCCACCTGTCTAAGAGTTTTAGAAAATGGCCTAGGTTCTGTTTTTGGGTACGGTTTAATTCCTCGGTGTCTAGGATAGCTGCCATAGCCTGAGAGAAAGAAATCTGCCTCTCGTCAGCCAGAGCTTCGATTTTGCCTAAGCTGCTTTGACCAATTTTTCGCGGCGGCACATTGATGATTCTAAGAAGGTTTACCCGACTGTCAGGATTTGAGATCACCTTCAGATAGGCGATCAGGTCTTTTATCTCTTTTCGCTCATAGAATTTTAGACCACCAACAATCTGATATGGGAGGCCATCGTTGCGCAGGGCTTCTTCGATGGTCCGCGATTGGGCATTGGTGCGGTAGAGAACGGCGAAGCTGCGGTAGTCGGGAAAATCAGAACGCCAAAGCTCCTGGATTTTCCGGCTGATATAGCGAGCTTCTGCATACTCATCTTGGGCTTCATAGAGGGTAATTTTCGCTCCCTCTTCGTTAGCTGTCCACAGCTCTTTGCTTTTGCGCAGGCTGTTGTGGGCGATCATCCGAGTAGCTGCTTTCAGGATGTTTTTGGTTGATCGGTAGTTCTGCTCAAGCCTGATGATTTTGGTTTCTGGGAACAGTTTTTCAAAATCGAGAATGTTATGGATATCCGCCCCTCTCCACCGATAGATGGACTGATCATCATCGCCGACCACACAGATGTTTCGGTGCTGCTCAGCCAAAAGAGTGATGATCCTGCTCTGAGCATGGTTAGTGTCTTGATATTCGTCAACCATGATGTATTGGCACCGCCTCTGATAGAGGGCCAGGACGTCAGGACATTCACGAAAGAGTCTTTCGGTGAATAGCAGCAAGTCGTCAAAATCAAGGGCCTGATCCTTAGCTAATGTCTGTTCATAGGCTTTGAAAATTTTGGCCAGGCGAGAGCGGAAAAAATCCCCTTCGGCTAACTCGGTATACTGGCGGCTTGAGATAAGGTCGTTTTTCGCCCGCCTGATTTCGGCCAAAGCCACATAGGGTGGCAGGGATTGCGGATAGTCATCTACCTCAGCTATGCACTTTTTAATGATCCTTAGCTGGTCCTGAGCATCCATTATGGCAAAATCGTTGCTTATCCCCAGCCGCCCGATGTGCTGGCGTAAGATCCGCACGCAGGCTGAATGGAAGGTGCTGACCCAGACATTAAGATTTTCCGAGTGATAAGAGAGCAGACTTTTTAGCCGGTTTTTCATCTCTTCGGCTGCCTTGTTGGTAAAGGTAACAGCCAGGATATTCCAGGGCGAGACGCCCTTGTGGGTTATAAGATACCAGATCCGATAGGTGATAGTTCTGGTCTTTCCTGAGCCCGCTCCAGCTAGAATTAATAGCGGCCCTTCGGTATACTGTACCGCTTGGCGCTGATGAGGGTTGAGATTGTCGAGAAGAGAGCTCATTCCTGCACTGCCTCGATCGGCACTTCGGCGGTATGAATCTCACCGAGAGAGATGCCTTTTTTCCATAGAAAAAACAATCCGGCCAGCGATTCGGGGATATACTGAATCAGGTGAATGACAATGGCATAACTCAAGGCTAGATGTTTATCTTTCACCCCTCCCAAAAGGAGCCCTTTGATGCAGAAGTAGTGAAAGGTACCGATAAAACCAGGGGAAGAGGGGATGGTTACGCCAAGAAAAATCATGGAGATGAGAAGGATCAATCGCGAGAGGCTCAGGGTAATGCCAAAGCCCAGGGCAGCAAAGAAGTAGATGGCCCCCATTGATAGGCCGATCATGACCGAGAGTGCAGACACTACCAGCAGATTTCCTCCACAGCGCAAGGCCTCAAGCCCCTGTCCAAAGCCCTGGATTGACTGCTGCACCCGATCAGCCACCTTACCTGAGATCGGCTTGAAAACATTATGAATCATCTGAAAAAGCCTCTCCTTTTTATACCTTATGAGGAGCATAAAGACACAGATAAGGCCGAACGATCCGCCAGCAAGGAAAATAATATACCCTTTTGCTCTTGGCAGGGGAAGATGCCGCGAGCCTAAGGCCAAAATCAGAAGCAGGGTAATGACATCGAAAAAACGCTCAGTAATGATTGTGGCCAGGGATGAAGCCGCTTTGATCCCCTCGGTTTTGCTCAACACAAGGGCCCTGACCACTTCTCCGATCCTGGCCGGTAGAATATTATTAGCCAGATAACCAATAGTTGTAATTTCAAATAGATCTGTTGTTTTGATTCGTTTTACCGGATTAAGGAGATACTGCCATCGAAGAGCCCGAAAGAAAGTGAACAGAAAGACAAAAATGAGCGCCAGCAGAAGATAAAGGTATCGAACTTCAGCCAGAGACCTTCGAAGAGCAGCAAAATCAATATTCCGAAACACCAGATAGAGGCAAAAAGCGCTTATGGCCAAACCAAGAAGAAATTTTTTTTTCAAAATGTTATCCTACTCCTTGAAGATCATCTGTCTGCTGTACTCTAAGCTCTGTTTAGAAATCCTGCCGTCTCTTTTTACCGAGCGCCTCTTTTTACCGAGCTTCATTTTTCATACTTACCGAGCTCTGTCTTTCTCATCTATACCTGTGAGCTTAGCCAGCCCTCATTAGCGGGTCTCGCCACACCCTCATTACCGGGCGTCGCCAGCCCTCATCACCACCTGGCTTTCTCCCAATCATCACCAGACCTTACCAGAGCTTGCCGCCATTATCACCTGAGCTTTGCCACCCTAACCACTGCTGGGCTTCTGCCACCATCATCAAGCATGACATTACTCTCAGACATAGGTAAGCCAGGAGGAGAAGGCCGGATTGCGTCCATGAACAACATCAAAATAAATTTGCTGCAATCGGTGAGTTACCTCTCCCCTGCGCCCTGAGTCGATGATGTGGCCATCCACTTCTCGAATCGGCGTAACCTCGGCTGCAGTTCCACAGAAGAAGGCCTCATCGGCAATATAGAGCTCATCACGGGTAAATCTCCTGACCACTACCTGAATATTCTCCCGCTCTGCAATCTTGATAATAGAATCACGGGTAATGCCTTCCAGGATATTGTCTGTTGGCGGGGTATAGAGCACTCCATCTCTGACCATAAAGATATTCTCTCCCGGCCCCTCGGCCACAAAGCCTTCCTGATCAAGCAGCAGGGCCTCATCATAGCCATCCTGGACCGCTTCCCGCTTGGCCAATTGAGAGATAATATAATTGCCGGTCAGTTTGGCCAGATGCAAGCTGATGCCGGCAGACTGTCTGATATAGGATGAGATTCTAATCCGAACTCCCTTCTCTAGCCCCTCTTCGCCAAGATAGCTTCCCCAGGGCCAGACCGCGATCGCCACCCGCACCGGATTCCCTTTGGCATAGATCCCCATGGCCCCATCTCCGATGAACATAATTGGTCTGATATATCCGGCCTCCAGTTGATTTTCTCTGATAGTCTCTTTGATTGCCTCTCGCAAAGCCTCTTTTGAAAATGGCGAGCTCAGATAGACAATTGCCGCGGAATGAAAAAACCGGTCAAGATGCTCCTCCAGCCTGAAAATTGAGGTGCCTTGGCTGGTTTTATAGCATCGGATACCTTCAAAAACTCCTAACCCATAGTGCAGGGAATGGGTTAATATGTGGACCTTGGCCTGATCATAGTCGATAAGGCTCCCATCCATCCAGATTTTTTTGTTTTTGTGCTCCATTCAGAAAGGTCCTCCTTACGATCATTGGGTAAATGGCCTATAACTATAAAAAGAGCGATGATTAGATGCTAAAAGTAAAATTTTCAAACTCTCATTTTACTTTATCTTAATTGGTAAATCAGGTATTGTCAATTTTTTTATACCCTCATTTCCCTTGACCTTCCTTAAGCTGGTGGAGGATAATAGAGGGGAAGGAGGTGAGTTCAGAGTTTGAGAAAATTTATTATTTTTGCAGCTTCAGATGGTACAGCCAAGACGGCTAATATAGTGGTCCAGGCAGCCTTGGCCCAATTTCCCGAAGTTGAGGTTGAGATAAAGACCAGAGCCGGGATAGCAGATAGTGAGGACGTGAGTCAACTTGTCCAGCAGGCGGCACAGGAGCAGGGAATCATCGTCTTTACCCTGGTTTCTTCTGAATTGCGGGAATCTATTATTCGAGAGGCTAGAGAGGCCAATGTGGCGGCTATTGATCTGCTTGGGCCATTGCTTCTTAGGTTTGAGGAGCTGTTTAAGGTTGCCCCGCGCGGGATTGCCGGCACGTTTAAATTTCCCCATTCTCGGGATGATCCTCGGATTGAAGCGATCAATTTTACCGTGGATCACGATGATGGAAGGAATCCCTCTTCCCTGGATCAGGCTGACATCGTTATTGTCGGGGTCTCCCGCACCTCCAAAACTCCCTTAAGCATCTATCTTGCTTCCCGCGGCTGGAAAGTAGCCAATGTCCCAATCATTTTGGGCATACCGCCGCTTGAGATCTTAAGCCGGATTGACCAGAGGAAGATTATCGGGCTGACCATAGAGGCTGAGCAGTTGGCCAAAATTCGAAAAAGCAGGATGGAAAAATTCAATCTCCCTACCAATAACAGTTATTCTGATCTCAATGCTGTTCAGAAAGAGCTCTCTTATGCCGAATCTGTCTATCGGGCAGATCCTGGCTGGCCGGTAGTTGATGTTACGGGTAAATCTATAGAAGAAATTGCCCAGGAAGTCATCATCGTCCTGACCCAGAGGCGCCTTGGCGGGGTGAAAAAAGTCTGAAGACGATAGAAGATGGTTTAGGCGGGACAGGGCTATGAAGACTCTCAGGGAGCTTGAGCTTCTGATCGAATCAATTCTTGATCGGCAGGGAAAGCTGGCCGAAATTTTTAGCCACTATGAGTGGCGGCCTGAGCAGATCAGGATGAGTAAGGCTGTGGCCGCGGCCTTGCTGCACGAAGTACCGCTTTTGGTTGAGGCCGGCACCGGAACAGGGAAAACCCTGGCTTACTTGATTCCGGCTATCGGCAGCGGGCAGAAGGTAATTGTTTCAACCGGCACTAAGAATTTGCAGGAGCAGATCTACTTCAAAGATATCCCACTTCTGGCCAGGGTAATTTCCAAAAAGTTTCTGGCCTGCAACCTGAAGGGCCGGGAAAACTATCTTTGCCGCAGACGCTGGAAGCAGTTTTCAAATTATCCCCGACGGCTGATGAGCGGTTTGGATCGAGAGCTCATCGGGCGGATGCAGAGCTGGGCCTTGGAGACCAGATCAGGAGATCGCTCAGAGATAGATTTTCTTCCCGATCATGACCCACTGTGGGAAGAGGTCAACTCTAAGAGAGATTTTTGTCTGGGGCAAAAGTGTGATTTTCACTCTGAATGCTTTATAAATCGGCTGAGGCAGGAGGCAAATGAAGCAGATATTGTAATTGTCAACCACCACCTCTTCTTTTCTGATCTTATGTTGAAAGAGGCCACAAATTCCGAAGTACTTCCTCGCTACCAGTCAATTATCTTCGATGAAGCCCATCAGATAGAAGACATTGCTACCGACTACTTTGGCCTCTCAGTCAGTAATTATCAGATTCAGGAGCTGATCCAGGATATCCGCCGAGAGATGGAGCTTGAAAAAATAAACGTCCCAGCCATAAATGATACCCTTAATCTCCTTGGCCAGAGGGCTAGCGCCTTTTTTATGCATTTTCCGCCTGGGCTGGAAAAGAAGCGGCTAAAATCTGATCTTATCTCTGCCTCCCTTGTCGAGCGATACCAGGCTATGGCTGATACCCTTGGGCTGCTCACCAGTCAACTGACAGGCTTGAGAGCCAAATCCGAGCCCCTTTATAATTGCGAGCGCCGAAGCCGTAACCTGCAGGATACCGTGCGCTTTATCATGGACATGGCTGATTCAGAATACGTCTATTGGGTTGAAAGCCGGACCAAGGCGGTGTATTTACACGCCTCGCCGATTGATGTCTCGGGCGATCTGAGAAGGCTTCTTTTCAGCAGGCTACGGCGCCTAGTCTTGACCTCGGCCACCCTGTCAGTGGATGGCAGGTTCGACTACCTCAAAGCCCGGCTTGGGCTTGAGTCGGCGACGGAACTTGTGCTTAACTCCCCCTTTGACTATCGTCGGCAGGCGGTGATGTATGTTCCAACCCACCTTCCTGACCCCAAAGAGGAGAGCTTCATTTTTCGAGCCGCAGAGGAAATTGAGCGAATTATCAGCCTATCGCGGGGGCGAGCCTTTATCCTTTTTACTAGCTATAAAAATCTTGATCAGATTTTCCACTTGCTTCAGGGCAAGCTTCCCTATCAGCTTCTTAGGCAGGGAGATCGTCCCAAAACTGCCCTTCTTGAGGAATTCAAAAAAGATGTTCACTCGGTTCTTCTGGCTACCAGCTCTTTCTGGGAAGGAGTGGATGTCCAGGGAGATGCCTTAAGTTGCGTGATTATTGACCGGCTTCCCTTTGCCGTTCCGACAGAGCCTCTTACTGAGGCTAGAATCGACTACCTTAGGGAGGGTGGAGGAAATCCCTTTCTCACCTATCAGATCCCGCAGGCGATCATTGCTCTGCGGCAGGGAATTGGACGTCTGATTAGAAGCAGCGAAGATCGTGGGCTTATCTGTATCTTGGATCGGCGACTGCTTACCAAACCCTACGGGAGGATTTTTCTGCAAAATCTTCCTGATTGTCCTATCTGTACCGACCTCCAGCAGGTCAGAATCTTTTGAAATTAGATTAGTTAGCCAGATAGTGCATTTGATTTCATATGTGAAAAGTTTTTCGTGTCTGTAAGGAAATTCTCTGAGAAATAAAGAAAATTAACTGGTTGAATTATAAAAGCGTAATTAATTTATCCCCAATATACACATTCTGGCATCTTAAATGCAAACAAAAAATAATGATATTGTCGGAGCAAGATTTTGACTCTTATTCCCTTAAAATTTTTGCTTTTTGGGATAACATGATGCTGATTTGTATCCCCTTAGATTTGTTTTAGGTTTGGAAGCTGATTTTTTATTCCCCTGCGACTTTCTCCTCTTACCTTATGGATGAATTGCCCAGCGGCCTCTCTTTTTCCTGATTGCTGAACCTGATTAAGCTTGAGCTGCAAAATAAGCCTTTTTGTGGGAGGTGGTAAAATTCTCCTCCTACCCCTTATATGTTGAGCAACTTCTTGGTAAAGCATTTATCGTGCCAGGTGAAGGATTGTGGATTTTTAGGGTATGTAGAGAGATAGACGGAGCCTAAGATACGGGGAATTTATGACTTTAGGTATAAAATTTATGACAAATTTAATTACTTTAAGAATCCTTTTAGGAAGGGAGGTGATGCATTTTTTAAATATTATCATTTTGATTTAAAGGAGATGAAATTTATCTCACTCCTTGAGGAAGGGAAGGCTGTGGTAAAATTTTTAAGGAAAAGAGAAATCGAATCGGAGAAGGAGAAGTAAAGGTAAGTAAAAACATCATGGTGTATTGTATTAAGAGCAGTAGGTTTTGGTTTTTGACAATAAATTTATCTTTTTAAAGATAATTAAGGTTAAGGAAAGAAACAGGAGTTACAATTATGAATTCGAGAAAAAATTGCTTAAGGTCTGCTCTCTTGGGTTTAGTGATCCTTATGGGATTGGTTTTGATTTCATCACCGATGGCTCAGGCGGCAAA
>JAILZY010000170.1 GCA_023512255.1 bacterium
TTGACATCCTTAGAAAGTTACCTCTAATAGCAAATCCAGTAAAATCAAGGCCTTGGAGAAAAAGTGCAAAAGCATAGCAGAATAAAGAAATAATAAAGAAGCAAGATAGCCGCTAGCGCGGTTTGATTACCCCTATGCCTGAAAGGCGCTGATTATCCCTGAAAGGCGCTGACCGTGTTTCTCCCCTTTTGCTTGGATCTGTAGAGCGCCATATCCGCTTTATACAAAAGGTCTTCAGGGGTATCCTGAAAGTTATTGAATTCAGCCAACCCTATACTTAAGGTAATCTGGCACTTGGGGAAAATTTTTTTTCTCAGCACCCCATACTCTTCCACAATGTGCCGAACCCTTTCAGCAAAAGCAAAGGCGCTCTCCATCTTAGTATTGGGCAAAATAACCATAAATTCATCCCCTCCCAGCCTGCCAACCGTATCAATACTGCGGGAGTTACTTTTGATGATCGCGGCCACATCCTTCAGAATGAGATCTCCTACCTGATGACCGTAGGTATCATTAACCGTTTTAAAATGATCAACATCAAAGAGAGCGATTGAAAAAGATTGCTGAAAGCGGTTTGCCCTGCTGATTTCATTGCTCAATGACGACTCTAGTTGGCGGCGGTTGTAGATGTTAGTTAGACAGTCAACCACAGCCATCTGGCTGATGTATTGAAAAAGCTTGGCGTTTTCCAAGGCCATTCCGAGGTTTACGGCCAGAATATCGAATACCTTAATCGTATCGGCAGAGATGGTAACAGGCTCATTCTGATTATCAATCAGGAGCAGATCGGTAACCTTCCGATCAGTGCTGATCGGAATAATGAGCAGTTCACTGCTGTGCAGACAGGATAGGAGACAGGATGAGGAAGGCAGCAGCCCCTTGGTACGGCCAGCCTTGAGGTGTAGGATTTCCTTGTCTTGAATACAGGCGGCCAGAGAGGGGCCGATTTCTTCCTCCCAAGTGGTGGATTCTTTGAAAGCATTCAACAAATCAACCTTAAAATCACCGTAGGTTGCCTTGGGAATAATTTTCCCCCTCTGGGCATCGACCGAGAACCAAATAAGCCTGGGAAAACCAAAGCCATCCCCTATACCCTGGAGTACATTATGAATAATTTGTGATGGCTCTAGGCTCTCGCGGGCTTTGCAGATGATCTGGTTGAGGATATTCAGCTCGCGGACATGTTTTTCCAATTTGCTCTTAATATCATGGAGCTCCTGGATGTGCCGCTCTAATTTTATCTTGGTATCGCTGTAGAGGGAGTTTATCCTTGCAAGCTCGAAATTTGTCTTCTGAAGAGCTTCCCGAAATCCCCTAAGATCACGCAGGGGTAAATTGAAAATCCTGGCATTTAAAGCCAGCTCCCGATTCATTTGTTTCAAAATAGGCTCAATTTTCAAGCTACTCAGATTGACCATTCGCTCGACCTGGGGATTGAGAGTAGGGTGAAAGAAAAAGTTGAACGA
>JAILZY010000113.1 GCA_023512255.1 bacterium
TTTTACTGGATTTGCTATTAGAGGTAACTTTCTTAAGGATGTCAAGGCGCTAAGAAATTTCTGCAAAAGTGTAGATACTCAAAATTCTTCAGGCGGTGACCGCGAAGCGTGCAAGGACCGTCATTGATCACATTATCGAGCACGGCTACATTACCACAGAAGAGTTGAAGGAGAAATACGGCTACAACCATCCTCCACGCGCCGCTCGCGATGTTCGCGAGCAAGGAATCCCGCTGGAAACATTCAAGGTAAAAGACTCAACCGGACGAGCCATTGGTGCGTACCGCTTCGGCAAATGGGAGGACTTCCGCGTTGACAGGTTGAAGGGGTCTCACGCCTTCTCAAAGCAGTTCAAGAAGGATTTGGTCAAAAAATATGGGGAACAATGCCTTGTTTGCTCGGCAGCATTTGAGGAACGATATCTTCAGATAGATCACAGAATCCCGTACCAAGTGGCTGGAGATGATCCAAGTCCAAATCGAAATCTCGACCATTATATGCTCGTTTGCTCTTCATGCAATCGGGCTAAATCGTGGTCATGCGAGCATTGCACAAACTGGCTGACAAAGCATGATCCGGCAGTTTGCAATGAATGCTACTGGGCATCACCCATCGAATACGAACATATCGCCATGCATGATATTCGCAGACTGGCCATGGTCTGGCAGGATGAAGAAGTATCGCAATACGACCACGCGAAAAAGAGGGCCGCTATTGTGGATGAAGATATGCCCACCTTTGTGAAGAATCTCATCCGCAAGCAACTCAAACTATAGCTGTAGCGCATCATTATACCCCGAACTTCACGACCTCCGTGCAACCGGTAGTATAGTGGACTCGGTTGTCAAGACAAAAAGTCAGGCTTTTTTATAAGCGCGCTGGATTTTGGTTATTATTTTTTACTTAAGTTATAGTATGCCTTTCTGCCGAGGTTAGGAAGTTAATCTTACTTGTCTCTCAGCTTCCTGTGTTTATCATAAGTAACCTTAGTTCGATATAATTTTGATGAAAATTACTTGGCAAATCAAGAACATAAGTATTTAGGCCATCGAGAAACCTAAAGTCAAGACTCTAATAAGAGTACAAATGGTTAACATAACCTCATAGATTAACATAACCTAATAGATTATAAATAAATAGATTATAAATAAAATCCCTATCAATCCTTTGGCATCCTGATGGGATTGTTTCCAAATTAAGGCCAGTAGTGAATTCTTCCAGTAGTGAATTCTTTATGTCGAACTCAGGTTAGTTAATCTGATCTTCTGGACTCATAGCTTACACCTATTTGCCTAAAAAACCATCATTAAATCTCCATTGGGGAAATCAATATATGCCCTTGCTGGCATGTTAGTTATCTCATGTTAGTTATATCGAACTCAGGTTATTATACATAAATGCCCAATCCTTATGAGGGGGGTGCGGAATGTCGGGTAAAAAGAGGGGAATGTGCATCTTCTACCGGTTCAGGATACGCCGCATCTGGTGGCGTACTCTTTGTATACCCCACGACAGCAGCCTTCCTGACAGCTTGCGATAAGGCCGAATAGCCGCGAATCGGCAGGCCTCATGGCAGCACATGCAGGCAATGCACTGCTTGCCGCTAATCCAAGCCAGGCCGGATGAAACCCTGATGGCTCCGGTTGGGCAAACCTCCTCGCACATCCGACAGCCGCGACATGCAGCCGCAATCACCTTAGGCCGCGCCTCAAGCTGTCGGCAAATAGCCTGGAAGAGGAACCCAGGCATCCATTTTCTGATTATCCCCAGGGAAACCCGGCTGGCCTTAAAGTCCTTGATCTGCACATCTGATAGTCGCTCGCCAAGGATTTTAATAGATTCTATCTGAAAGACGCCAAGCCCTCTTTCTCCAGCATCGCGCAGATAAAGCACCTGCTCGGGATCAATTCCAGCCACAGCCAGCGCTACCCTATCAAGGGCTACAGCATCAGCTGAGGCCAGGATGAGCCCGATGGTGCGGGTATCTCCGTTAGCCGGGCCATCGCCCTCCATGCCAACTACGGCATCCATGATATTGAGTGAGGGTCGGACCACAGAGAAAAGATCAGCCAGCAGGGTGTGGAACTGCACCTCTTCCCGAAACCGAGCATGATAGCTGACCCTAAGACCGTGAGGCAGAAAGCCATAGATATTCTTGACCGAGCCAGTAAATATGGTCAGTGAGTGAGTCTTGAATTTAGGCAGATTAACCACCACATCGGCTTCCATCAAGGCCTTGGCTAGATGAGTCTCCTTCAATACCTTCCCCTGCGGGATGTAAACCTTACTAAATCCCGTCTGTTGAAAGTTCAAAAGCTCTACCCCAAGCCGCTCACAGACCTGACGAAGCCCCGAGACACTGAATCCATCAGCAGAAGACAGCCCAAGATCATCTCCAACCCTTATTCTGCTGACTCCGCTCTCTTTAAGGATAATTAACACCTGCTCTACGAAGGCCGGGTGAGTTACAATTCCCCGCTCAGCCGCAGATGATGGAGAAAGGTGATTGACCTTGACTAGCACTTTCTGCTGTGGCCTGACAAACTGCTCAAGACAGCCAAGAAGGTCAATGGCCTTTCGGAGACCTGAGGCCAGCATTTTCCCCTCATATGTCGGGCAGCGGATAATACTAACTGAGGCTAGTGAAGAAAGGCTCATAAATTAAAGCAACCTCATTTTTGTGATTATTTTGTGATTAAAAGTTTTAGGAAAGGGGTTTTTAAGGGGAAAACCCTTTTTCAAAAGGGTTTTCCCCTTAAAAAAGGGTTTTCTCCTTCCCCTTCTGGCAATTTCCTAATCCGGTAGCAGATTTAACCTTGGGATCGGCTGAGGGATTTCTCCGAGCTCATGCAGGTAGTGGTAGTAGCGGAGCAATCCTTGCTGGTAGCGGGACGAAAACTCATAGTCAAGGTTTTGGATATAGCTTCGACAAATCGAAAGCTCTGCCGGCAGGCTGATTGAAGCCATGAATTGGTCAAGGTGATTCAGGCTCCAGTGTCGGCAGTCCAAAAGAGCCTGCCGAATCTGCAAAACGAGCTGCGGATTGTGATAAAATACCTCGTTTCTGACGATCCAGAGCGCAAATACAAAGGGCAAGCCGGTCATCTTCTTCCACTCTGCGCCAAGATCATATAGAAATGGAAAAGAGAGGCGCTCGCGGCTAGATGACCACCACTTCAAAGCCTGATCCCCAATAGCCAAAAAGGCAGAAAACTCAAACTGAGACCAAAGGGTTCCCCTACCCTCTTGTTCTGCTCCTTTTTCTTCCTCATCCGGCACCTTTCCCTGAACATAGACAGGCTCGATTCCCCGCTGAGAGAGTATAATTTTCAGCAAGGCCACCGAGGCTTCAGACTCGCTGGACAGGAGAATGGGCCGCCGGTGCAACTCCTCCATTGCAACCCTACTCATTAGCAAAACACTGTACACCGGGCCATCCGAGCTAATGGAAAGATCGGGCAAAATTAAATAATGCTCGAAATTGCGGGCATATTCAATGGAAGAGACTACCGTCAGATCTATTTCTCCCTGCCTGATGGAGCGATTTAGGCAGGATGGTGGAGCCTCAACAATGGTGCATCGCTCAGCCAGAGCGGGATAGCGACTGGCCAGGCCAAAATATATGGGGGCATTGTTCAGGTAGGAGAGCTTGCCTAGGCGAAGTTTTCTCTCCTCTAGCCGCTGGTGGTGCGGCGGCTGCCCAATTGGCTGATTCCCTGATGATTGATTTTCTGAACAATAATGGTTCATGATTTTATCCGCTGGCTGACCCATTTGACCTCCCTGTAGCCACCTTCCAAGACCAGAGCATCCTCAAGTTCGCTGCCTGAGCGGGCGGTGATCGGAAGGAAAATCAATGAAGCCTCTTGTCCTGCCTCGATCTTGCCAAGCCCTTTTTCCCCTAAAGCCAAGGCCCCTGAAAGAGTAGCCATGCGCAGAATCTTTCTGCTGGATAGATTAGGCAGGGCGGCCTTTAAAAAAGCCATCTCCTGCCAGAGGCAGAGGCTGCTGTTGCTGGCTAAACTGTCGGTTCCAAGGCAAAGCGGTACTCCCCGCTCAAGGAATTTCAGCACCGGCGAAAGCCCTGTGCCCAGGTTATAGTTGCTCCTTGGGCAGAGACAAACCCAGGTTGCGGTTTTGGCCAAAAGCTCTATATCCTCATCAGATACCCAATTGGCATGCACGCAGATCGTCCGTGGCCGCAAGATTCCCTGCCCCGAAAGATACCTAACTGGCGTTGTCCTCGGTGGGGACCAGCTCTCATCCCATACTCCTCGCTCAATCAGGAATGACTTTAGCTCACCTTCTCCACTGGCTAGAAAGAGAAGCTCATGGCAAGATTCTGCCACATGGATAGAGAAGGGACGATCAGACCAAAGCTCACTTTGGCGCAAAAGCTGCAAGTAGCGAGCCGAGACACTATATGGGGCATGAGCAGCCAGGCTCAAGTGAACTCCTGCTGCCGAATGCGGGCCCAGAGCTAGAGCAGCCTGAATAGCGGCCTGGTTTTCTAGCTCCCGCTGAGGCCGAAAACCGATGGCTTCCAAGAAGATGCGGGCCGAGAGGCTGCTTTTCCGAAGCTCGTCAATGGAGGCTCCAGTGTTTGAAATATCACCTACCAGGCCAACTCCCCTCTGCCACAGCTCTCCGATGGCGGACCGAATCCCTTCAGCTACCTCACTGGCGGTGCACTCAGCCCTGGCCCGAACCAACTGCCTGATCCAGTCAACAAAACCGAAGGCTGCGGGCCGAATCTTTCCGGCTAGGCAGGAGAGCTCAAGGTGAGTGTGAGCATTGACCAGGGAGGGCATAATTACCCCATCTCCATGATCGACAAGGCGCGCTTGGCCTGCTTGATGGTGGTGAAGATACTTTTCCCGCATGGGCTTTGCGGCTCCGGCCTCAAGGATAATTCCATCCCGCACAGCCACGATCCCATCTTTGATCGGCACTGAGGATATGGGCAGAATCCAGGCTGCCCGGTGGAGGGAGAGTAAAGATTCGGTCGGATCAGGATCAGAGCAGGGCATAGTCCATTCTCCTGCGCCTTGGCTGAAAGCCTGCCCCCTCGATTATCCTAATCAGCTCTGACTCCGGCAGCCGATAGGAGACCCCAGCAGCAGCTACTACATTTTCTTCAATCATGGTGGAGCCAAGATCATTAGCCCCGAAATTCAAGGCAATCTGGGCAACTTTGGCTCCTTGCGTAACCCAGGAGGCTTGAATATTGGGGATATTGTCCAAAAAAATTCGGCAGATGGCCAAAGTTTTAAGGTATTCGAACCCTGAGGCTGCCGGTCTTGAGATCAGGGAGGTATTGCCCGGCTGATAAGGCCAGGGGATAAAGGCGGTAAATCCCCCGGTTTTATCCTGGAGTTGACGAATCAGGTTAAGATGCTCAATCCGCTCAGGCAGAGTTTCGATATGCCCAAACATCATGGTGGCGGTGGTTTTTAAGCCAAGCCGGTGGGCTTTTTCCATGACCTCAAGCCATTCACGGCTGCTGCATTTGCATGGGGAAACCTCACGGCGCACCCGATCGACCAAAATTTCTGCTCCGCCGCCGGGAATAGAGTCAAGGCCGGCAGCCAAGAGCCGCTCAAGAACGGTCTCAACTGGCAGATTGTTCAGCCGGGCAAAGTGAATGATTTCTGGTGGAGAAAAGCCGTGAATGTGGATCTGGTAGCGGGACTTGATAAATTCGAGAAGCTCCTGATAATAGTCAAGCTTCAAGCCGGGATGAAGCCCGCCCTGGAGCAGAATCTGAACGCCGCCAAGCTCCAGGGTTTCTTCGATTTTTTTCGCCAGCTCCTTGCGGGAGATGACATAGCTTCCCTCTGCTCCCTCCTCACGGAAAAAGGCACAAAAGCGGCACTTTGAAAGACAAATATTGGTATAGTTGATATTGCGGTCAACTATGTAGGTAACTATTTTGTCCGGGTGCAGGCGCTGCCGCTTGAGGTTAGCCAGAGCGCCCAAAGTCAAAAGATCCGCCTCTTCAAAGAGAATAGCCGCCTCTTGCGGCAAAAGGCGTACATCGGCCACTACCTTGTCGATAATGCTTTTCAGCAGGAAAGCGCTATCACTCATGACTATTTTTAACCCCCACCTCGATCAGGTTTTAGAAACAACTCGTAAACTGGAATTGTGTCCTTGCGCTTCTGCCCCCTCCTCCTCGCTGATCAGGTTGTAGAGGGTATCACGCTGCTTGGGCCAGCGGCCAGCTTCCCGAATCAGGCGGATCAGCTCCGACTGTGGCAGCCCTTGGGTAGTTTCCCCTCCGGCCATGTGGGTGATGCGCTCTTCAATAACCGTGCCATCTAGGTCATCTGCTCCAAAGGATAAGGCAATCTGGGCGATTTTTGGGGTTACCATGATCCAGAAAGGTTTTATATGGGCGAAATTATCAAGGAGCAGGCGGGCGACGGCAATGTTTTTCAAATCATCAAAACCGCTAGTTTTCTTAAGGGAAGAAAGTTTGGTATTGTGCGGGTGAAAAGCCAGGGGGATGAAAGCCAAAAATCCTCCATACTCATCCTGCACCTGCCGCAGGGCCAAGAGGTGTTCTACCCGCTCTTTCAGGGTCTCAATGTGTCCGTAAAGCATGGTCGCATTGCTCCTGATCCCAAGCCGATGGGCAACTCTCATGATCTCTAGCCACTCATTAGCTGGCAGTTTTTTCGGACAGACCATCTGGCGAACCCGGGAGCTGAAAATTTCGGCTCCCCCACCTGGTAGGGAACCAAGACCTGCAGCTTGCAATTCCAGCAGAGTTTCGGCTGGGCTCTGGTTAGAGAGCTCGGCCAAATAGGCGATTTCAACCGCGGTAAAGGCCTGAATATGGACCTTAGGGCGAATTCTCTTGATAGTGGCCAGCATCTCAAGATAATAGCTATAGGGAAGCTTTTCATTCAGGCCACCGACAATATGAACCTCGGTTATAGGCTCATCCAGCCTTGATCTGATCTTGTCTGCGATCTCATCAAGGGACATGGTATAGGCGCCCTCTTCTCCTTCCCGGCGGCTGAAGGCGCAAAAACTGCACCCATTCCGGCAGATATTGGTATAGTTAAGATGCTGGTTGTAGACATAGTAGGCATCTTGGCCATTGATTCTCTCTCTGACCAGGTTAGCTAGAAAACCTATGCCGAGAAGATTGTTCGATTGATACAGGGTCAATCCATCTTCAGCCGAAAGCCGCTTCCCAAGAAGGACCTTTTCATATATAGGCTCAAGATCAGGATCAAGGAAAAGCTTTGGGTCAAGGGAAGGCCTATGGGCAAGAAAAGACTCCGTTGGATCAAAAGAAAATTTTGTGCTTATATCATGATTTATCTGCATCTATCCGCTCCATTGCCTGAATCCGCCTCCGGTCTTCCTTCTTGTGTCGATGGCGGAAGGCTTTGCTGCGGGGAGGCGATGAGTCCCCGCTTCAATATATCAATCAGTTCTGCCACCAGGTCCTGCTCCTGATCCTTTGGCCTGATCCAGAGGGCAGGAGAGGCAGGATAAGGTGGTATCGCTGGGTTTCCAGTCGGTTGGTTTCCGTTTCCATGAGAAGATACTTTTGGCTCTCCAGGAGAAGATGGTGACATACCAGGAGAATATGGTGAGGTAGATGATAATGGAGAAGATACATAAGCCGGCTCAGGATGAGCCAAAAGATCAGGATGAGCGCAAAGATATGATTGGAGGATCCGATCAACGAGGGCCATAATCATGAAGGCCACCAGATGAGGCTGGCAATCGGTCCTGATCTCACCCCGCGACTTTCCCTCCTCCAGCAGGGGAACCAGATACCCTAAGGAAGAGAGATAAATCCGCTCAACTAACTCCTGTTTGAGGGGCAGGTCGTTTTCAAAAATCGTTCTCAAGTAAAGACGAAATATTAGCGGGTAATTTTTTACAAATTGAATGGCCGAAGAGAAAAAGGCCTGAATTTTAGTGAAGGTATCCTGGCCGGGCAAAACATCCTTTTCTGCCTGGCGAACCATATCTTTAATCAACTGGAGGCCATAATCAAAGATATAGCGAAACAGGCTTTCCTTATTGGAAAAGTACTGATAGATCGACCCCTTGGCAATTCCCAGGTTAGCGATCATAGTATTGATACTGGCCTTCTGGTACCCCTTGGTGGCAAACTCCTGGATGGCCACGTCGATAATTTTCTTCCGCTTCTCCTGGGGAAGGTTCCAAAAGGTCTGCTTCGCCAGCATTGATTTTCCATCTCTCCTTGAATTATAGTGCTTCAACTTTGGTTTTTTCAGGCATAATTTTATATTAGCTATTTTGGTAAAAATTTATAGTTTATTTCAATACTATATTTAGTTTACTATAAAAACTTTAAAAACTTGAATAAAAACTTGAATGAGTATAGGTTAAGAATACGTAATAGCTTAAGAAAATATGAGTAATATGACCAGGTGGTCATATTTATGATTATGATACTTTCTCTGGACCAGAATGTCAATGGCCAAGAAGTGAGAAATTAGAGGGTTGGGAAGGCTGAGGAAGATTCGTGCTCTGATTATGCTCTCTGAACAATTCTCTTGACATCCGCCTGCCCTGCTCGTATAATGCAACCTGAAAAATGCGGGCATAACTCAGCGGTAGAGTACAAGCTTCCCAAGCTTGGAGTCGCGGGTTCGAATCCCGTTGCCCGCTCTTTTTTTATTCTCTAATAACTCCGGTTACGTTATTCGTTAGGTGGTTTTTTCGCTAACTGCGAGAGCAGATCCAATTACCAAATCAATTGTAGGGCAGACCTTGTGTCCGGCCCTTATTATTGTATGTCCGCCCTTATTATTGTGCACTCTGTGTTAGCTATTATAACCACTAGGTGGGGCTGAGAATAGTCTTTGGCTGGAAAAAGAGCGAGAAAGAAAATCCCTACGTGTTTTATTTAAAGAGTTTTAAGGATTAGACGAGCTGGTTTTTAAATATTTCTCAATCAGCTCCTTTAGTAATCTGCGGTGGCACTCCTGATCGGTTCTTTCTTTACAAAGAAGGGTAAGAGGTCCTTCTTTGGCCAAATCTGCTAGCTTACCTATTTTATCCACCTGAAATTTCATCTCCTCAAGGTATCTTCGCTCATATTCTGCGAAATCTATCGTGTGGTTATTCCAGTCATCCAGAAGCTCGTTGCTGGGACCTACCTCCTTCATCCATAGATCGATCCGGTTCTTGTTACGTCCAATGCCTCGAGGCCATCTGCGCATTACCAGGATTCTCTGTCCATCTTCTGGCTCGATTGGGTCGTAGTAAACCGATTTGGTCTTGATCATTATCTCTCTCTTTCATTAACACTTTAAGTTATTAACCCTGAATCCAGAGCGAACAACTGAAAAGCTTATATTCCAGAATGTTAACTCACACATTTTGTGAAAGTTAATTGATTGATTTTAAAATGCAATCAAGCATTCGCTCCGGCATAAGGTTAACACTTTAAGTGCCGCCATCTGGCAAAACCACATGGATCGTGCCCACCCACCATACTGCTTTGTAAAAGAGCAGCCAAATAACAAAAAAGAGGTTAGCCCAAATGGTTAACCTCTTTATTTTTCATGGCGGGGCCGACGAGGCTCGAACTCGCGACCTCCGGCGTGACAGGCCGGCGTTCTAACCAAACTGAACTACGACCCCTTTTTTGCTCTTTAAATCACTAACTATGGTTTTATTTTTTTGTTTTTGTGTTTATCTAAAATTTTTAGCTTTTGCATTTCGGCCGCATCCACCAAATCATCCGCTTTCAGCCTCACCCACCAAATCATCCGCTCATCCACTCATCTACTCATCCGCTTTCGGCCTCATCCACCATTCGCTTCTTTCAGCCACATCCACCACCCATCCACTTCCAGCATCACTGCCTATCCAATACCCGCTTCCAGCTTAACATCGCCCCAGACAATCCGATATGGGCGGAACAGGATTCGAACCTGTGACCCCCGGCTTGTAAGGCCGATGCTCCCCCGCTGAGCTACCCGCCCGAGTTAACTTACAGTTAATAATTTATATCATGGCTCACAGGCTCTTGTCAAATACTATTTCACAGCCTCAGATGTTCCCCATGTTTAAATTAGGAGGAGGAGATAAGCCGCAGGGGAAGGGTATTGAGGTAAAAGACAATAGTATCCCCTTTGTCTCCCTGGAGCTATTTAACCTTAAATTCAATTCTCTTAC
>JAILZY010000114.1 GCA_023512255.1 bacterium
ACTTTCTTCTCTCTTTATTTTCTCTCCTCCCCTTTATATTTTCAACATTATTTTTTCAACATGGGGAACATCTGTAAAGGCTCTTTTTACAAAAGGCCTCTCACTGCCTCAAGTGCCCGCTCATAATCAGGGTGCTTGGTTGTATCGGCCACAATCTCCTTATGCCGGATTATCCCATTTGAATCGATCACAAATATAGAGCGGGCAAGCAGCCTAAGCTCTTTGATCAAAACTCCATAGGCTAGGCCGAAAGATGCATCTCGGTGATCTGAGAGGACCTCCACGTTTTCTATGCCGGCTGTAGTGCAAAATCTTTTGGCGGCAAAGGGAAGATCCATGCTGATGTTTATTATGGTTACCAGGTTTTTGGGAAAAGTTACTGCTTCTTGATTCAATCTCCTGACCTGCAGATCACAGACAGGCGTATCAAGCGATGGGGTTGCGCTGATAAGGCAAATTTTCCCAGCAAAATCCTGCCGCAGGCTAACTTCCCGTGGCTCCTGGTCAATAAGAGTAACGCAGCTTAAGGCTTTAAAGTCAGGGGCCTTATCCCCGACTTTCAGATCCGGGCCAAGCAGCGTGAGCGGCTTGCCGCGAGCCGTAACCACACCTTTTCTCTCCTCCATTGCTCTATTCTCCTTAGATAAAACCCTAAAATGCAAAAGCAAAACCCTAAAATGTGAAAGTATAATAAAACGATATCCTTCATTACCTATCTCGGATTTTGGGACAGAATAATAGGAGTTGACAAAGTAGCGATCTTTATATTAATATATTAGTAGATACTAAAAAGGATTCCAAGCTGATGGATACCCAAAGATTAGCTCACATTTTCAAAATATTATCAGTGGATAATCGGCTTCGGATTATTCAGTTGTTAAAGGATCATGCTCCCTTGTGTGTAGGGGCGATTTCAGCTCAGCTCGAAATTACCCAGGGAGCAGTATCCCAGCACTTGCGGCTGCTTCGAGACGCAAACCTTGTAGTGGCTGAAAAGCGTGGCTACTATATGCACTATCGCTTAAATTGGGAAACGCTCGCCCTGTGGTGGAAGGATGTAACCGAACATCTTCTAGGAGTAAATTTAGGAGTAAATTTAACAGGTATTATTCCTTACTACAATGGTAGTGATTACCATGATGCAAACAAGGAGGAAAAAGATCATGTGTGATAAACAAAAAAGCTGTCAAAAACCAAAAAATTTGACCGGAAAGCCTGAAAACTGCTCAGATGAGCAGATCAAAAAGTGTCACGGCAAGGTCAAGGAGCATCCGTGCTGCAGGAAAGATGAGAAAAAATAATATCGGCACAACATTATTGGCACAAAAGGCTAGCTGATCGGCTCTCTTGCTAAGTGCGAAAAGCAGATCTGATTACCCAAGTCAATTGTAATTGTAGGCTCAAGTCAATTGTAGGGTAACTTAAGTCAATTGTAGGGTAATTATCCAATCAATTTTATGGGCGGACACAAGGTGGTCCGCCCAAATTGCGCATTTCGTTAGTGAGGGGGGATTAATTAACCTATTGAAAATGTTCATGTTAAACTTAAAAATAGGGAAGGGGGATAGCTTATGATCAGCACCGGACGCTCATCACCTCTGGCTGACCGAATGCGGCCCCAATCCCTGGATGAATTTGTGGGCCAGGAGCATATCCTCGGCCCAGACAAACTGCTTCGCAAGGCCGTGGAAGAAGATCGACTCCCATCGCTTATTCTCTGGGGCCCTCCTGGCAGTGGGAAAACCACCCTGGCCATGATTATTGCCCACATGAGCTCGGCTAATTTCATTCCCTTCTCGGCTGTGCTTTCTGGAGTCAAGGAAGTTAAGGATATTTTGAAAACCGCGGAAGAGGAGAGAAAGTACTACCGCAAAAAGACCATTCTGTTTGTTGATGAAATTCACCGCTTCAACCGAGCTCAGCAGGACGCCTTTTTACACCATGTGGAAAACGGCACAATTACCCTAATCGGAGCGACTACGGAAAACCCCTCCTTTCAGGTGATTCCAGCTCTGTTGTCGAGGGCTATGGTCCTGGTCTTGCACCAGCTTGAGCCAGAGCATATCCGCACCATTCTGAAGCGGGCCTTGACTGATCAGGTGCGCGGGCTAGGTGCGGAAAATCTTGAGATTGAAGAGGAGGCCCTTGATTTTCTAAGCCACTCCTGCCACGGCGATGCCCGCACGGCTCTAAACGCCCTTGAGGCCTGTTTGGCCCTGCTTCCTCCAAAACCGCCGGCCACTGCTGGGGCAGGGGGAGGAGGAGTCAGCGGAGTCAGGAGAATCAGTCTCGGTATAGCTGAAGAGGCTTTGCAGCGCCGGGCTCTGCTCTATGACAAGGCAGGTGATGAGCACTACAATATCATCTCAGCCTTTATCAAGAGCATGCGGGGAAGCGATCCTGATGCTGCGGTCTATTGGTTGGCCAGAATGCTTGAGGCAGGAGAAGATCCGCTGTTTATTGCCAGGCGGATGATTATCTTTGCCTCCGAAGATATCGGTAACGCTGATCCGCAGGCTCTTCAGGTAGCGGTTTCGGCCAAAGATGCCTTTCATTTCGTCGGCCTGCCAGAAGGCTGGATTCCCTTGGCTCAGGCAGCCACATATCTGGCCAGTGCTCCCAAGAGCAATGCCTCCTACATGGCCTATCGTCAGGCCAAGGAGGATGTCGATCGCTATGGATCTTTGCCGGTTCCTCTCCATCTTCGGAATGCTCCGACTGGATTGATGAAAAAGCTGGGTTATGGTCAAGGTTATCAATATCCTCATGATACCAAAGAAGGATTTGTGGCCGAGGATTATCTGCCGGATCAGTTGCGACAGAAAAGGTATTATTTTCCGTCAGATCGCGGCTATGAGGGTCTGATTAGCCAGCATCTGGCCAGGCTCAGAAAAATCAAGGAAGAGCGCGGCCCATTAGGGAAAAGCCCCAAGGAGGCAGAAACCAAACCGCCACAGCAGGCAGGGTTGAAAAAAGAGAAACCGAAAAAAGAAGAAGGTGATGGGAACCGCGAGGGAGAGCAAACGGAGGAGTAATTAGGGTGCGGAGAGCAAGACATAGGGAGAGCAGACAGAAGCAGTAATAAGGGGAAAAGCAGGTGGTGTGGGGAAAGATGCTTTTTGAGAATGCTTGAGGAAGAATTTGAGAGATGCTTGAGGGAAGAATCAGAGAAGAGGGCAAGGGGTATGGCTTTGTGTTACTGGCATTCTGGCTACTGCTACTTGTGCTCATACTCATGGCAGCTATCCAGCAGCAGGCAGCAGGAGCCGCCGAGCTGAGCGCTCTTACAGAAAGGGAAAAGATTTTGGCCTTTGCCGATCATCTTTTTGAAACAGGCGAATATTATCGAGCAATCACCGAATATTTCCGATTTTTATTCTTTTTCCCCACCGATCCTATGGTTGGGTTAGTTCGGCTAAAGATTGCCTATGCCTACCAGCGGGGAGCGCAGTGGGAGGATGCAGGCCAGCAGTTTGAAACCCTGTGCCGGGATTTTAAGGATCAGGAGCTCGGGCGGCAAGCCTGCTTTCAGGCTGCCGAAACCTTGCGGCTGTCTGGAAATTTTCGGCAGGCTATTATCCGATATCGACAGTTCATTGAGGCCTACCCAAAGGATGAGCGAATAGAGCAAGCCTTGTTCAGAATTGGCTGTCTGCACCTTGAGCTTCATGAATGGCTGGATGCAGAGCGGGCCTTTTCCCAGGTCAAATCAGACAGCCAGCTCACCCTCTCGGCTGTATTTCTTAGCCGCGAAGCCAGGAGGCTGGCTGATCTGCCCTTGAAAAAACCAGGTCTAGCCGCGACTTTGTCGGCCATTGTTCCCGGTGCCGGGCAGGTGTACGCTGGGCGATACCGCGATGGTATTGCCGCATTTTTGGTTAATGGAGGCTTTATCTGGGGGGTAGCCGAAGCCTTCGATCAGAACCAAAAAGGGCTGGGGAGCATTCTCCTGGTTATGGAATTGGGCTGGTATGCGGGCAATATCTACAGCGCCATGAACAGCAGCAGGAAATTTAACCAGCAAACCTTGGAAAAAAATCTTGTATCTTTGCGAGAGCGATGCTCCTTATCATTCAGGATCAAAGAAGGAATGAAGGGGCATAACCATAGGACGAAAGCTGAAAAGTATCAACTCAGTTTCGATTTTCTCTTCTAATTTCACCTCCTGGCAGTGGTTCAGTTTAATTTAAAAATACCTTGAGATGAGGTTACAGTCAGTTGAAAATCAAAGCTTAAGGTCTATTTCTATAATTAGATGATTTTATTTGAGTTTCAATCAAATTGAACTAGTGCCCACCTCCTTGGGTCAATATTTACTACTAAAATGCATAATGGAAATGAGGTTGAGCCGTCCATTAGGTTGAGAATGCTGATGAGAAAATAAAAAAGCTGAAAAGTTTAATAACCATATCGTGGAAAAGAAGGGGGGGACCCACAAAAGGGGGTGTTAACAATGATCGCCAGGATTAAAGAGTTAGAAATGTATGAAAAGGTTGTTTGGGGCATTTGTGGATCCTTTACCCTTATGATACTGGTGCTTGTTTTGTTTAACGTAGTAGCGCACTAAGTTTTTAAAAAGTAGAAGCCACCACCAGGGCCTTGAAAAAGTCAGGCTTTTTCAAGGCCCTGACTTTTTTAAAGAAGTTTTCGCTTAATAGTCTTTTCGCTAACAAAATGCGCAAGCTGGGTGGACCTAAGGGCCGCCCCTAGACGTAGAGGTGGGTTTAAAATCCACCCCTACCTTGTGTTACGCACTTAGCGAAAGAACCACTTAGTGAGAAAACCACTTGGCGATAGCACACCATTTAGACTACATTGACCACCAAGGTCGAACTTCAAGATGAATAGTAAAGGTGGTGAAAGCGCCGCGAGCATCCATAGCTACGATATTAGCCGCGTAAAACCCTGGAAACTGAGTCTGGAATGTCCAGATTGCATGGCCGCTGGCATCCACTCCGATACAGCCGATATCGCAGGTGTAGTATACCTTGTCTCCATCCGGGTCTTCGACATCCAGAGTCGGCTCAGATAAAATGAACAGCTCTCCTGCCCGGCAAACCTGAGGATGGTCCCAATCCCCCAAGACCACTGGCGGATGATTTAGCCAGGTTCCACGGTTGACGCAGTGAAGAATGAATCGGCCGACATTTAATAGCCCCCGATCATCTTGAACTGTTACCACCACCGGATAAACCCCTTCAAACTGGGGGATAAAGGAGATTAGCCCAGTGTAGGGATCGATCATCTGCTCTATCCAAGGGCCGAATTGATAGTTGGGCAGACTGGCAATGGTCATACTCCAGGTTAAATGGAATTGATCAAACTTGGGATGAGTCGGCGAATAGAGGCAACTGTCCGGATCGACTGCTGAAAGGGGGTAGGTAAAAACCTCACCAACATAGGCAATTTGATCATCTAGATCCTCCATACAGGGAGGATAATTTTCTACTGGATAGTTGACTACTGATATGGGAAAGGTTTCTATATCAGTAGTTCTCCCATCAGTTACCTCTACGGTAACGATCAGGTCTTCCATGACCTGAGGGATAATTTCCAAAACAGCTACCATGGGCCAGTACTTATAGCCGGCATTTCGCAAAGCAAGCTCAATGTTTCTCACCCGCTCAGGAGGGTAATAGAAAGTGCCTTCAGAGTCGAGCGCGGCACCACAAGCATGTTCCACAACCTTATCTCCCTCCTCACCCATTAGACGATAGTACTCTGGCAGAAAGAGAGGATAGCTATCATCAGGATTGACTTCTAGGGGGCGGATCATCACTTGGGCTGAGCTTCCGTGGGCGCCTCCTTTGCCCATATAGGCATAAAAACGCAGCATATCTTCCTGATGATCCCTTTTACTTGTTCTCATGTTATCGTCAGCCAGCACCGGTGTGGTTGGAATGATATTCGCATACTTTGTTCTGAGCTTGAGATAATCCTTGTCAGGATCCGCATCCCAATCTCGGGCAATATTAGGATCAATGAATCCCGCCCGAGAATCCCTGATATAGGCCTCACAGATTTCATCAGGGTCAATCAGAACATCATTCTGATTGCAGACATCGTCAGTAGCGAAGATAAGCCTTCGGGTACGAGCAAATAACTGAGCAAATAGGGGGCCAATTTTAAAAAGATAGGGAGGCTCTTCGGCTATGTGATCGTGGGTATGAAAAATAATATCATCCAATCGGTAGCGGTTTCCCAGAATGGAAATGGAGTCAATGCTGCGCAGATACTTGCCACTGGCTTCCAGACACTGGCTGATCGTATTGTTGATATCAACATAAATGGTGTGCCATGTCCAGTCGGCATACTGTCGTCCGATTTCTATATCAATCACTCCAGGATTTTTCGGATCATCGGTCGGCTCGCTGACCAGGATCGGTATTCCTTGGTAATCACTGCATCCTGGGCATATCTCTCGGGGAATTAGGCGGATGGCATAATAGTAGATTTTATCCATCCGAGAAGTATACTTGAGAGTTCCATTAATGATAAAGGTAAAAGTGTCAAACATTTCAACGGTTAAAGGAGCTCTAATCTTAAAGCTCAAATGCGTGCACTGCGGGGGCCGAGTGGGATTATGGTTAGGATCTTGATTAATAAAATCCGCAGGATCAGGGCTGGTCAAGACTTTTGAGATAGCGAATCTTTGAAGATTAGGTAGAAACACTGAAGGGGGCATATAAACATTGAGCACTCTGCTTACCTCAAAAGGGTCTAGGACGGTTATCAGACGGCCATAACCGATATCGTATCCCCACACGGGGTAAGGGGGAGTATTAGTAGTCCAGCCATGATTTAGCGGGCTGTCCCAATATTCAAAATTATCAATAATCACATCACCATTTGGCAGGGAGAAAGGAAGATACATGACCTGAGAGAGTAGCTCTGGTTGAGCCCAAGTATCACCGGGCTCAGCCGCCGCTTGGTGGTTCAACAAGATAAAAAGCATTACTGAAAGAATTAACATTATGATTGCAAGTGTGATATTTCTTCTGATTTTTGCCATATATTGCCCCTCAACTTTTGTCAAGATATTCTGCACTTTCAATGTAGAATTGTAAGTAAATAAATTAAGGTGTACAACTAAAGCTGGGGAGATGTTCAATGGTACTCTAAGAGGGGGATAATTGCAAATATAATACCGAAGGTTTCAATTATTAAAGGGGTTTCAAATCCGGTATCTAAAAATATTGCCTAATCCTTCCCTACCTGCCTCTTTCAGAAACACAAAAATTGTAGGCTATTGTTCATCATTAAAAATGATATATAATGGTTGATTATTATGTCAAGGAAAATTTATGACTCTCTACCACACTTCTAAGAAAGAGTCTAAATGTTTATTCTGAGCAAAAGTGGATGGTTAATGTAAGTTTGATATAAATTTGTGGTAAAAAAAGAGTAGAGAATGAATGCTGGCAGCATTTGGGAAGAATAGGGGTTATTAATGCCTAAGTCACTTCCGCCATATCTTTTCTCGAACCATATTGACGATAGAGGTTTCCCCGCCCGAGATGCCAAAATTCCTCCCTGCTGGCTTTTGGAAAAAATGATAGGCGGAAAGCCACCTGCCGCTTATTTGCTCTCTTTTGACAATGGCCGAAGAGTCCTCTCCAAGCTCATCGAGAAGCTCGAAGGCACTTTCGGGCAGCCCTTGAGTTTGAGCTGTCCTGAGGGGGAGAGAGAAAAAATTCAGCCCTTGCCTAAAGAGCTGAGCTCTGGAGCTGCCTTGAGAGATAAAAGCTGGCAGAGTGATTGTTCTAGGGGTTTTCATGTTCAGGATATAGATACCACCGGGAGAAAGAGGAAAAGAAGGGCCAGAGACAGAGCAGGCTTTAGAATTCGGGGTGCCTTGCTGAGTGCCTTCTGAACTTTTTTCTGAACTCTTGATGAGAGTGTTTGTGATCCACTGTCCACTCTCTGGGTCATAAGCGCTCAGGGAATGAACAGAATCGGCACTGAAGTAGTGGAGCAGAAATTGATGTGAATCAAGTGATTCTCCATCCAAGAAGGGTGGAGAAAAAAGGTTCATCCCAGGCAGGAAAGAAATTTTTGAGAAAGAAGCCGCCGGGGTAAAATTAGCCTCCAGGGTAAAGCTAGCAAGATCACCTATTGTGTAATCAGCAGTGTTGACCACAATAGCCTCTACAGTCTGAAATTCTGCCTCCTTACCAAAGCCTGGCAGGGTTATTTCCCCAGAGCAGGTGTTAGGGTTTAGGGTAAGGTCAACCCGCTCAGTCAACCCGCTGCCAGCAGTCAAAACCAGGGGACAGGAAAGAGGGGCTGTCCCATAGGTGCGGGTAAATTTTAGTCGTAGACTACCCACTGCGTCCTCATCCGGTGCTTGAAAGCGAAGATAGTGAGCCGAAAGGTGCCTGAGAGTGCCGATCGACCCACCGCGACTTGAGTCGTATAAATCATCGCTCTTAAACAGAGCAGGATACTCTTTAAAGCAGTCGGCATGCCAGACCTGGGGATATGAGTCGCCCTCTTCAAAATCCCGGGTCAGAACCTTAACCTTGAATTCCTCAAGCTCTTCCCCTAGGCTGCTTTGGCGAGAGGCCAGCTCGGCTTTGATTAACGATAAGGCCGTAGCACTTTTCCCCTGCTGTCGAATTCTCTTGCCCCGCTCAAATATGCTGCGGACAATGTTTGGCCCGTATTTTTCAGCTAGGTACTTAACCCAGATTACTCCTCCATACTCCTGATATTTAGCCCGCTTGTAAGTTGAGCTTGTGGCCTCAAGCGGCAGAAAAGGCCAGTCGAACCAGCCCCAAATTTCCCGGTCAAATCGGCCTGCCAGCTTACCCAGGCTATTGTAGTAAGGCTCGCCGCTGTCCCAGCGACCATTGCCGTTGAGATCATCATAAGGCTCTCCAAGATAGTGCAGGTAGTCATTGATATGGTCAAAGACTTCATCCTCTATCCAGACAGCGGTGTTTTCCTCCCACCATTGATCTTCCCACTCGGTGTAGCCAAACTGGATGGCATGGAAAAACTCATGGGCCACGGTAACTCTCATTGCTCCAAGAGCACTCCCCTCAGGGTCTTGATTGGGAGGAAGATCAGTGAGAGCCTCATAATTGTTAGCAATCACCATATAGGGATGGTCATCCGGGTCAAGGGTGGAATAGCCATAGTAGGAGATGCCCATGATGTAGCAGTCAAACTGGATGCTGCTGCCTGAGACTAAAGCAGGCGGGCTATAGCCAAGATTTTCTACCACCTTAGCCCAGGTGGCTTCAAGGGCTTTGGCCACAGCCAGGACAAAAGGAGGGATAGTCAGGGCTAGCCCATCCGAGCCTACGACTGCATCCCCACGGCTATTGTCTTCGGTATAGTGGATACGGCAATGTCCATCCGAGGTTCGGTAAACGAAAACCTTGACCGGACCATAGTAGTTGTCCTGATAGGTGAAGTCGGTTGGACGGTAGAGAATGAAGCGGTTTTGCTCATCCAGGAGCTCAGGATGCTGGCGGGCCGCCTGAACAAGAGGGGTAGCGCAGCGGGGAAAAAAGGGGGGGCGAGAGCCACTGGCAGGGGAGGGCAGACGCCGGGAGGATTTATCTTTACGATTGAACAGGGCGGCGATCTCTTGATTAAGCCAGGTGCGAAATTCCGCTTCACTTACCTTGGCGCTGCTATCAGCCTCAGCAGCCTGCTTTGACTGATCGGCAGCCTGAGCCCAGCAGCTATTATCTTTTGGCCATCCAAACAACAGGATGATGAGCGGGATAATAAGGCAGGGAATAAGCCACAGGGTAGCGGGCAAAAGATCTCCCTCAGGCTGAAACTGCTTTTTAGCTGATCGTCCCACCATACCCTATCGTCCCACCATTATAACCCGTAATTTTTAAAATTAATACCATGAACTTAGCCGTTTGTCAAATACTGCCGGGACAGCCCAGATGTTCCCCATATTTAAAATTAGGAGAAGTAGATAAGCTGCAGGGGAAGGGTATTGAGGTAAAAGACAATA
>JAILZY010000017.1 GCA_023512255.1 bacterium
CTATTGTCTTTTACCTCAATACCCTTCCCCTGCAGCTTATCTACTTCTCCTAATTTTAAATATGGGGAACATCTGATCCTTTGCATTTTTTCTTGACCAGATAAAATAGTTGTGATATCATCAAAAATAATTGTCACTTCTTTATTTTTCGCTTATCGCTATAATAACGTAATTTAGGGCCTTTTTTAAAGCTGTCTTACTGGTCGTATATTAGCGATTATGTTGATCTCTATGACAATGGCTCGATTGATTTGGCGTTCCCCAGCATAAGCATATATTAACGATTTCTTCCCTTGATTTTATGAAAAATTATAAATTAGTGGTTTTAGGCTTAGGAAATCTCTTACTGAAGGATGAAGGCTTTGGTGTGCACTTTGTTCGCCGCTTTCAGAGGAAGTATCGGGTGCCTGAGCATATAGCCATAATTGACGGCGGCACTCTCGGTTATGCTCTGATGGATATTATCTGCCAGACAGAGCACCTTTTGGTAGTTGATACGGTCAAGGCGGATGATGAGCCAGGGTCAATTTACCGATTTTCTCCACAGGCAATTCCTGCCTATCTGGATTATACGGCCAGCGCCCACGAGGTTGAATTTATGGATGTTCTGCTTAAGGCTGAGATGCTGGGGGAGGCGCCGGCCACAACGATTATCGCCGTGAGTGTGGGTGAGATCAAGGGAATGGGGATGGAGTTAAGCAAGGTTATGGAGGATGCTCTTCTAAAAGTAGAAGATATGGTCAAACAAGAGATAAAGATTTTGAGCAAAGATTTCAGTTACTGATCATTCAATGAAACGCTTCCCGCTTAAACCGCCAATGGGGATGGTGGTGATAAGGAGGATGTTATGGCCCTGGATGAAATGTTTTCAAACCAGAGTGAAGAACTGAGAGCTTGCTATAATGACCTGATGAAGAGGTGTGAGGTTCATCTTGATAAAATGCACCAGAAGCTTCCTCCGCCCAAAGATCGGTGGAATGAAATCTTGAATTCGCATGGGGTGAGCAGACGTGATTTTCTGAAATGGTGCTCGATCATGACTGCTGCCCTGGCCCTGCCGCCGGTCTTTACCCCCAAAGTGGCTAAAGCTGCCGGAATGGCCAACCGCCTTCCTGTGGTCTGGCTAAATCTGGCCGAGTGTACAGGCTGTACCGAGGCTTTACTTCGAACCGCCTATCCTGGGATAGATGATCTTATTCTGGATACGCTCTCCTTGGAGTATCATGAGACCCTAATGGCGGCCTCAGGCTATCAGGCTGAGGAGTGCCTGAGCGAGGCCCTGGAAAAATTTGCCGGCCAGTTTGTTTGTGTTATCGAGGGTGCTATTCCAATGGGCCTGAATGGAAAGTATCTGACCATTGGGGCCAAGGGGAAAACCGGATATGAGATAGCCAAAGAGGTAGCCTCAAAAGCGGCTATGGTAATCTGTATTGGCTCATGCTCTTCTTATGGAAACATTCAAGCAGCCAGGCCAAATCCAACCAAGGCTCGAGGGGTTGCTGAGGCGCTGAAAATTTCAACAGTCAATATTGCCGGCTGTCCCCCAAATGCCACCAATTTTGTTGGCACCCTGCTGCACTACCTCCTGTTTGGTGCTCTTCCTGCCCTTGACAGGCTGGGGCGTCCCTTGTGGGCCTATGGAAAGCGGATCCATGATTTTTGCGAGCGCCGGCCGCATTATGATGCCGGAGAATTCGTGGAGGAGTGGGGAGATGAGTACGCCAAGCGCGGTTTTTGTCTCTACAAGGTAGGCTGCAAAGGGCCCTACACCTATGCCAATTGCAGCCAGGTCCGGTTTAACCAGGGTGTTTCATGGCCGGTGATGGCCGGGCATGGATGCATCGGCTGCACTGAGCCAGACTTTTGGGACAAAATGGCTCCTCTTGAAAAGCCGATGGCTGACCATGCTCCTCTTCCCCTAGCTGGAGTTGAGGCGACGGCTGATGAGATTGGTCTTGGATTGACTATGGTAACGCTGGCTGGAATTGGTGCCCATGCCCTGGGAAGTGTATTTAGGGGAGTTGGAAAAGAGAAAGGAGGCGAGGAGTAACATGGCCAGGCGTATTATCGTTGATCCGATTACCAGAATCGAAGGACATCTTCGAATTGAAGTAGAAATAGACGACCAAAACCGCGTTGTTGATGCCTGGAGTTCGGCTACTCTTTGGCGGGGGTTTGAGCTGATTTTAAAAGGAAGAGACCCCAGGGATGCAGGTCTGATTACTCAGAGGTTTTGCGGCGTATGCACCTATTCTCACTACGAGGCAGCCACCCTGGCTGTAGAGGATGCCATTGGCGTGGTGCCGCCGAAAAATGCACGGCTCATTAGAAACCTTATCCAGGGGGCGCAATATCTTCATGATAAAATTGTGCACTTTTATCATCTTCACGGCCTTGATTGGGTGGATATTGTCAGTGCCCTATCAGCCAGGCCAGATGAGGCCGTAGATCTGGCCCGCAGTGTCTGTGAAACTCCTTATAACTGCTCGGTTACCCATTATGAGGAAGTCCAAAAGCGCCTGACCGCCTTTGTTCAAAGTGGCCGCCTTGGCCCCTTTGCCCATGCCTATTGGGGCAATCCATCCTATAAACTCCCACCTCCAGCTAATTTAGTTATTGCCTCTCATTATTTGGATGCCTTGAGTGTCCAGCGAGTAGCTGCCCAGATGATGGCCCTGTTTGGCGGCAAAAATCCCCATCCGCAAACCTTGGTCGTCGGCGGTGTAACCAGTGTAATGGATGCTTTGAATACCAGCCGGTTGGGAGAATATCTCTACCGACTGAGAGAGGTGAAGAAATTCATTGAAACGGCTTATCTTCCCGATGTTCTCCTGGCTGCCCGCTATTACAAGGATGAAGGGATAGCAGGCATCGGCGCAGGAGTAAAAAATTACCTGAGCTATGGAGGATTTCCTCTTGATGATCAGTGGCATGGAAAACTTTTTCCCCGCGGGGTAATCCTGGGAGGAAATTTAAGCCAGGTATATGAAATTGATGAGAAAAAGATAACCGAAGAGGTAACTCATTCCTGGTATGAAGGCCAGGGCGCTGTGCATCCCTATGATGGTGAAACTAGGCCAAATTATACCGGTTTTGATGAGCAGGGAAACCTCAAAGGGAGCGAAAAGTATAGCTGGGTCAAAGCCCCTCGCTATGATGGAAAACCAATGGAAGTTGGCCCTCTGGCTCGGATTCTGGTCGGCTATGCCAGTGGAGATAAAAAGATCAGAGAACTGGTTGATGGATTAATCAGTAAAACTGGCCTTCCGACCGAAGCCCTTTTCTCAACCCTTGGCCGGACAGCGGCTCGCTGTCTTGAGGCCAAACTGATCGCCGATAATGTCGAGGGGTGGGTTTTAGAGCTGGTGAGTAACATTAAGGCTGGTGACCAAAGGACCTGGACCCGATGCGATATTCCAAAATCAGCTCAAGGCCGGGGAATGACTGAAGCCCCAAGGGGTAGTCTGGGACATTGGATAAGAATCGAGAACAAGGCTATCGCTAACTACCAGGCGGTTGTACCCTCGACCTGGAATGCCTCACCTAGGGATGAGAAGGGGCAAAGAGGCCCATACGAGGAGGCCCTGATAGGAATCTTACTAGCTAATCCTGATCAGCCCCTGGAGATTATCCGCACCATCCACTCCTTTGACCCCTGTCTGGCCTGTGCGGTCCATATTATTGATCCCCGAAAAAGCACAATCAGAGAGTTTAAGATCCAGTGAGTAGTTGAGGAAAGGAGGGTAAGGGGCCGATGATAAGTTCAATGAAAAAAAGAAGGCAGGGCAGGGCAAAGCCCCTGGTGGCCAGAAAGCAGTGGTCTGTGGCCATGTGCATCAATCATTGGGCCATGGCTGTCTGCATCGTGATTCTGATTATTAGCGGATTATATATTGGCCGTCCCCTGACTATAGGAGCAGGGGAAACTTGGCAAAAGTTTTCTATGGCTAAGGTTCGCTTTATACATCTTATCTTTGGTTTTATCCTGACGGCGCTTTTTATCTGGCGGATTTACCTGGCGTTTTTTTCGCGCTTTCATGCAGACTGGAAGGATTTTTTCGCCTGGCTCGATCTCAAGAGCGTATATCACCAGGTCAAGTTTTATATGCTTATTACCACCCAGATGCCTGAGCATACCGGACTATATGGGACCTTGCAGTCTGCGGCTTATGGTTTTTTGCTGCTCATGGTTTTTTTAGTCGTGATAACCGGCCTGATTCTTTACGCTGCCCTTTACCGAGCAGGACTTGGAGGCGCCATCTATATGTTTTCCCGGCATCTTGAAGGTGTTTTTGGTGGCCTGGCCGGAGCCCGCCTCATCCACCATATTCTGACTTGGGGCTTTGTCTTATTTATCTGCGTCCATACTTATCTAGCATTCTGGTATGATATTGTTTCCAAACGGGGCACTATTTCTTCGATTATCAGTGGACGAGTTTTTGAACATAGTGATATCTAAGGGGAAAACCCTTTTGAAAAATGGTTTTCCCCTTAGAACCCTTTTCCTAAAACTTTAATTAATTATTAATTAAAGTTTTAGGAGGATGGTTTGGAAGGAACCCTTTTTCAAAAGGGTTCCTTCCAAAATCAGTTTCCAACCAATCCCTTAGTACCTGACCTGTTGCTGACTCACTGATGCGGCAGATCTCTTCGGGAGTTCCTGCGGCCACTACCCTGCCGCCCTGATCCCCTCCTTCGGGGCCAAGATCAATGATGTAGTCTGCGGTTTTGATAGTGTCTAGGTTGTGCTCGATGATCAGTACACTGTTGCCTGCATCCACCAGGCGGTTTAGGACAATCAGGAGTTTGCGAATATCCTCAAAGTGCAGCCCAGTAGTTGGCTCATCTAGTAGGTAGAGGGTCCTTCCGGTATCGGTTCGGGCAAGCTCACGGGATAGCTTGATCCGTTGAGCCTCTCCTCCTGAGAGGGTAGTTGAGGGCTGACCCAGTTTGATGTATTCCAGCCCTACATCGCGCAGGGTTTGTAGGATACGGATTATTTTCGGATGGTTTGAAAAAATAGACATGGCTTCCTCTACGGTGGTATCGAGTATCTGGGCGATATTCTTTCCCCGGTAAGTGATCCGCAAGGTCGCTTCATTGAACCGGCTTCCGTGGCAGACCTCACACGGTACATAGACATCGGGCAGAAAGTGCATCTCTACCTTGACCATACCTTCTCCTGAGCAGGCCTCGCACCGCCCGCCCTTCAGATTGAAGCTAAATCTTTCTTTACCGTATCCGGCAATCTTAGCCTCGGTCTGCCAGGAAAATACCTCTCGGATAAGGTCAAAGAGCTTGACATAGGTGGCCGGATTGGAGCGAGGAGTGCGTCCGATGGGCTGCTGGTCAATATTGATGATTTTGTCGAGCTGCTCTAAGCCTTCAATCCCTCGATGTTTGCCTATCGGCAATCTGGCCCCTTGCAGGTAATTGGCTGCAGCTGGATAGAGAATCTGGCGGATGAGGCTACTTTTCCCCGCTCCAGAGACACCGGTTACAAAGCAGAGCACCCCAAGCGGGATGGAGACATCAATATCTTTGAGATTGTTTTCACTCGCTCCTCGAATAGTGATCCACCCTTTGGGGGCTCTTCGAGTTTGGGGAATTGGGATTTTTTTTCTGCCTGAGAGGTATTGTCCAGTCAGGGAGCGAGGATCCTTTTTCATCATTTCAGGGGTGCCGGAGAAAATGATCTCTCCGCCGTGCACACCAGCGCCTGGCCCAAAGTCAACTACATGGTCTGCGGCTTCGATTGTCTCTCGGTCATGTTCGACTACGATTAGGGAATTGCCAATATCCCGAAGGTGGAGGAGTGCCTTCAGCAGCTTCTGGTTGTCCCGCTGGTGAAGGCCGATGCTCGGCTCATCGAGCACATAGAGGACGCCGGTAAGCTCTGTGCCCATCTGACTAGCCAGTCGAAGCCGCTGGGATTCACCGCCCGAAAGCGATGGCCCAGATCTATTGAGTGATAGATACCCAAGCCCAACATTGAGCAAAAAACGCAGCCTAGATTGCAACTCCTTGATCAGCTCGGCGGCAATCAGGGCTCGGCTGCTGCCCTCTATCTTCAGGGTAGTAAAAAAGTCGTACAGATGCTCAATACTCATGGAGGTGAGCTCAGGCAGGCTCTTTCCACCTACCAGGACACTGCGGGCTTCTGGCCTAAGCCTTGTTCCCCCACAGGCGCTACAGGGGACATCGCTCAGATACTGTTCATAGCGGCTCTTTTGGCTCTCTGAGGTAGTCTGTTTCATGCGGCGAAGGAGCATGGGAATAATCCCTTCATTTTTGGTCGTGTAGTCAAGATCGAATTTCGGCCCCTTGTAGTTGACCACAAATTCCCGATCGCCTGAGCCGTAGAGAATGGCCTCCTGGTGCTCCTTGCTCAGCTCGCCGAAAGGGGTGTCAAGGTCAATGCCAAGTTCTTTGGCGATGGCTGAAAAAATCTGATACGACCAGCCTTTTTGGTTTTTTAGGGAAAAACCAACAGCTTCGAGCGCACCTTGATTAATGGACTTGCTCGGATCAGGCACGATCAGGCTAGGATCGATCTCGGCCCGGGTGCCAAGGCCATTACACTCACGGCACATCCCCAAGGGACTATTGAACGAGAAAAGCTGCGGGTTGAGCTCTGGAAAGCTCAGGCCGCAAAGATCACAGGCCAGATGCTCACTAAAAGGGATATCCTGAAAGCCATGCCGCGGCTGCGGGCTACGATCTCCTGAAGCTGCGCCCTTGCCTAGGCCGACGGATGAGGCCTCATCCAGGCAGGAGACCACCACCTGCCCCTTGCCTACCCTAAGAGCTGTTTCTATCGAATCGGTCAGCCGCTCTTTAATTTGATCTGAAATGATCAGTCGGTCTACAACCACCTCGATGGTGTGCTTTTTCTTTTTATCCAGGCTAGGGATTTCAGAAAGCTCTAGCACCTGGCCATCGAGCCTAAGTCGGACAAAGCCGCCCCGCTGAACCTCGATCAGAAGGTCTTTGAATTCTCCTTTCCTCTCCCGCACTAGAGGGGCCAGGATGAGAATTTTGGTTTTGGGAGGCAGGCGCAAAACCTCAACCACGATCTGATCGGGCGACTGAGCCCCAATCGGGCGGCCACAGCGATAGCAGTGCTGGATGCCAACCCGAGCAAAAAGCACCCTAAGGTAGTCATAGATTTCGGTCAGGGTACCAACGGTCGAGCGGGGGTTTTTGCTGGCTGCCTTTTGCTCGATAGCAATAGTGGGCGAAAGCCCTCGAATATAGTCATAGTGGGGTTTTTCCATCTGCCCCAAAAACTGGCGGGCATAGCTCGACAGCGATTCCACATAGCGGCGCTGTCCCTCGGCATAGATAGTATCAAAGGCCAGGGAGGATTTTCCAGAGCCACTTACGCCGGTAAAGACTACTAGCTTCTTTTTGGGAATTTCCAGGTTGATATTTTTTAGGTTGTGCTCTCGAGCTCCTTGAATAATCAGACTAGTTAGCTCGGAGGAAGAGCGATCAGCACCATCATTGCTCATTTGTCTTCTATCTTCTCCCTTTCATACTCTCCTATGATACGGCAAATAGGGTGTTTTGGTCAAGATACCCAACGGATGCTTCCCTAAGGGAGAAAAGCTTATACCCCTAGATGCATCGGTGCATTGTTTGCCCCAAAGTGAGGCAGAAGCAGGAAATTGTGCGGTAAATATTTGCAATTTCCTCTCCCTTGCTATAGAATTCATTTAGATTCCTAGATCAAAAACGAGAGGGGAAAAAGTTAGAGGAATTTGCTGCTTTGGTTTTTTCTAATGAGCAGCTTAGTGGTCTTTTCGCTAACAAAGTGTGCAAGCTGCGGCGGCGATACAAGGTCCGCCCCTACACCTCTACAATTGATAGCGTAATTGATCCGCTGCGCACTTGTGTTACACACTTAGCGAAAGAACCACTTAGTCACAGGGGAAAGCAGAAAGTGAGGAAGATAAATCAATATGATCGTAGTCTTAAAATCTTGGCTAGGCTCTATCCAGCGATGTTTTTAAGTCTTTTAATTGACCCTGCTGACCGTCTCGAAATTACCGTTGAAAACCCTGAGATTAACATTCCAGAGAAGCGAGGGGATTATGTTTGGAAGGTAAGCGATGGTGAGCAGGAGGCATATTTTATCTTTGAGTTTCAGCTTCGAGCCAACCAGGAGGCTCTCCGTCGCGCCTATATCAAGTGTGCGCTCCTGCACGAAGGCTGTAATCTTCCAGTGATTGGCGTAGTTCTTTATCTGACCAAAAATTCCTATCAGGATAAGTACGAGATTAACTTTCACGGCTGCAAAAACCAGTACTTTTTTGAGACAATAAAACTATGGGAATATCGGGAAGAAATTGAGCAGGGGAAAAGGAAGGAATTGGCCCCTTTTTTAGTCTTGATCTCTGATCATCCTGATGAAAATGTGCTAAGGAGGGAAAAGGAGCTGATCATGCAGGTTGAGGACGAAAAGAAAAGGGCTGATCTTTTATCCATAGCTTTGACAATGGGTTTGCGTTACTTTCCGCAAAATTGGATTAGGGAGTATTTTAAAGAGGAAATGACCATTATGAAAACAGCCAATATTTTCCAAGAATTAATTGATGAAGGAATCCAAAAGGGAATACAGCAAGGAATACAGCAAGGAATACAGCAAGGAATACAGCAGGGAATACAGCAAGGAATACAACAAGGAATACAGCAAGGGATACAACAGGGCGCTAGAGAAACTGCTCAGGAGTCTATCATTGAGATTCTACAAACGAGGTTTCATCTGATTCCCAGCGGATTAGCCAAGTTAATAAGACAGATAGAAGATATTACCATTTTGCATGGACTACTCAGGAAGGCAGTGCTCGTGGAATCATTAGAGAAATTTGAGGAGATCGTCAGGGCATCCTTTTCCGGATAGCGCTGTTTTTACTCTTTATGAATAAAGACCACTATTCGTCAACAGGTTTGATCGTCCTGATAGCATGTTTGATAATAGTCTCATTTTCGGGTTGCGCCAGCAGTAGTGGAGGTCAGGGCTTTTTTCTCCAGGCTCACTGGCCAGCCCCAGCCGCCTGGCCTAAAACTTCTCTTGAGAGCAGCAAAGTTGAGGGTAGCGATCAGGCCGGAGGGGAATTTAGCCAAGTTGCTTCGGCAACCTGCCGCGGCCTAGCTATCCCTTTTCTGGTTACTGGGGCTGCTGGCTTGTGGTATCTTGAGCGCACCGCAGAGGATGATGATCCAGGCAGCATGAGCGATATTCACCACAGGCGCAATCTTTGTCTCCTCAGTCTTGGCTCTTTCCTTGTAGGCAGCATTCTTTATTCGGCTAGCTACGGTTTTGACGGTCTGGTTTTGGGCTTCTATCCTCCTGTGGCCATCTTTATTAAGTATCCAGAGACTGCTTCCTTCCAGAAGTATCCAGAGACCGCTTCCTTCCAGCCAGTGAACTGCTTGAAGTTAATCCCTTAGCTTCTGGTTTGATGATCGGGTGAGTATCATAAAAAGTCTTATAAAATTGTAAAATTGGCGCACAATTCGGGTAAAAAAAGAGACAATGAGAGAGACAATAGCTGTTTTTATGCCTTTTTGTCCCTGTTTTATGGTCAATTTAAAAAGTTAAGGAGGAATGAGCATTGCGGTTTACCTGGCTGCCATGGAAATACATTGTTCGCCATGCTGCCCGCTCTCATGGGTTTATTGACCCACTGGCCCTTTTTTCTCATCTACGCCGCTTTGCCCAGCCGTCCGAGGTGTCTGAGCCGATCGAGCTTTTGCGGGCAGGCATGGTCTTCCATGCCCGTGGTCTTATGAACACCAGGGCTATTCAGCACAATCTCGATTGGATCTGGCCTTATTGGGTTCACCGCCAATTTGATCCGCTGGATGGCTCTTTTATTCCCAGGGCTTTTTCCCTGACCCACGTCAATCTGACCCACCGGAACTGGACCGCTTTGGGTATTCCTGACTGTCGGGCGCTGCCGATTGTGGATCCGCGAGGGCTAGTTACTCCCTTTTTCGATGGCTGGTCAATTGATGGGTGGATTCTGGCCGAGGGCAGTGATGAGCATCTGATCCCATCAAAAGCAGCCTCTGGCTCACAGCGGCTAATGTTTGACCAAGAGCACCTTTCGGTGGTAACCGAGATAGCTGAAAGGGGTATGTCGCTACGGATTGAGGCCGAGGTCATTGATCAGGGAGCTAATCAGGAGCTTGCGGTATGCAGAGTCAGTTTCCAGGCCCTGGCAGCTTTGCCGGGAGGCCAGGGTGGATGGTTAGTGATCGCCCTTCGGCCCTATAACCCTGAGGGCATAAGCCTGATTCATCAGCTTGCCCTAACCAGTGACCGAAGAAATTGGATCATTAATAAAAAGCCATGCCTCAGCTTTGATACTCCGGTTGAGCGCCATGTTGTCTCAAGTTATCGAATGGGCGATGTTTACTTAAGCCTTCCCGCAGGGGGAGAGAGAGGGGCTATGGAATGCGATGTAGGCTTAATCACTGCTGCCGCCCTTTTTCAACTTCAGCCTAGTGAGCAGCGTACGGTCGTGGTTGAGGTGAACCTGGTTGAAGATAAGGAAAGCAGCCCGCTTTTTTCTGCCGATGCTCCCCGCAAAAGCTGGTCCGATTCCCTAAAAGGGCTCTGTAGGCTCGATCTGCCCGATCAGCAGTTTCAATTTCTTTTCGAAGCTGCTCTTAGGACCTTAATTTTGCACTCGCCCGGTGAGGTTTATCCAGGGCCTTATACCTACAAACGTTTCTGGTTTAGGGATGCTGCCTTTATTCTTCAGGCCATGCTGTGTGTTGGGATGAAGGAGCGGGTTATGCGGGCGATTAGGCGTTTTCCTATCAAACAGACGCAGGCTGGTTTTTTCCGCTCTCAGGCCGGGGAGTGGGACTCAAATGGAGAAGCCCTTTGGATCATGCATCGCCTCTGCCAGTTGGCTGATCTTCCTCCTCAGCCAGAGTGGGAGCGAAGTATTCTGAAAGGGGGAAGGTGGATAAAAGAGAAGCGACTGGCCGATGATAAAAGCAGCCTTCAGGCTGGGCTTTTGCCTGCTGGCTTCAGTGCCGAGCATCTTGGTCTGAATGATTATTACTACTGGGATGATTTTTGGGGTGTGGCGGGTCTGCGGGCAGCAGCCTTCATGCTCGAAGCTCTTGGCCAGCCGAAAGCAGCCCGTGACTTTTATCAGGAAGCAGAGGCACTTATGGAGGCTATTGAGCGGAGTCTTGAAAGATCCTCCCGCATTCGCCGACATCCTGGGATTGCGGCTTCCCCTCATCGGCGTATGGATGCTGGCGCCGTTGGCAGCATCGTGGCTAGCTATCCTCTGCGTTTGTGGCCGGCAGATGATGAGCGGATATTGAATACGGTAAATTTCCTGATCGACCATTGCTTTGTTCACGGAGCCTTCTTTCAGGATATGATTCACTCAGGTATCAATGCTTATCTGACCTTGCACCTGGCCCAGGTTCTTTTGCGGGCCGCGGATAGTCGCTTTTTCGATCTGGTTAGGACTATAGCTGATCTGGCCTCGCCAACTGGCCAATGGCCCGAAGCTATTCATCCCCAGACTCGTGGTGGCTGCATGGGAGATGGTCAGCATGTTTGGGCTGCGGCTGAGTGGATCATGATGATGCGCAATCTCTTTGTTCGCGAGGAGGATAACTGCCTGATCCTTGCTTCGGGCATACCCCGAGACTGGCTTGATCAGCCAAAAGCCATGCAGTGCGGCCCAACGCCAACGCCCTATGGTGAGATTTCAGTCAGGATCGAGCCAAAGCCTCCCGGCAGCAGGGTGGTGGTCTCCTGGCAGGCCTCCTGGCGTCATTGGGCACCGATGATTGAGGTGAGGGTAGCTGGCCTTCGTCCTCATCTGGTTGTCGATCCTCCAAGCGAGTCGAGGGTGGAAATCATACTATCATGAACATTGCCATGTTTACCAATACGTTTATTCCCCATGTGGGTGGGGTGGCCAATTCGGTAAAGGCTTTTACGGATGAGTACCGAAGGCGTGGACACAGGGTGTTAGTCATTGCTCCGGTCTTTGAGCCTATGCCCTCTGATGAGCGAGATGTCATTCGGGTTCCAGCTATTCAAAATTTTAATGGGAGTGATTTTTCAGTCAGCCTGACCATACCGCTGGTTTTGTCAAAGAAGCTGGAGCTATTCCAGCCAGATATTATTCACTCGCATCATCCCTATCTGCTTGGAGATACGGCTCTTCGCATCGCGGCCAGTCTCAATGTGCCGCTGGTGTTTACCCATCATACTATGTACGAGCATTATACCCATTATGTGCCGGGCGATTCTCCGAGGCTGCGGCATTTTGTCCTTGAGCTGTCCACAGGGTATGCCAATCTCTGCGATCAGGTGATTGCTCCAAGTGAGAGTGTGGCCGAAATTCTTGTCAGGCGAGGAGTGAAAACACCGATTAGCGTCATTCCCACTGGGGTTGATATGGAGCGGTTTAGCAGGGGAGAGGGTCAAACCTTCCGAGCCAAGATAGGGATTCCTTCCGAGGCACTGGTCATTGGGTATGTGGGGCGGCTTGCACCAGAGAAAAATCTTGAGTTTTGGGCTGAGGCTGTGGCTCGATTTCTCAGGCAGTCAGCGGGGAGTCAGGCTCTGGTTGTCGGCTCAGGGCCCTCGTGGGCGAAGATAGAGGAGGTTTTTGTTAGGGAGGGGGTTCAAGAGCGACTCCACTTTTCTGGCACCTTGGTCGGAGACAGGCTAGTTGAGGCTTATCAGGCTATGGATATTTTTGTTTTCACCTCAAGGAGTGAAACCCAAGGGATGGTGTTGCTTGAGGCTATGGCTGCTGGTATTCCAGTTGTGGCCCTCGATGCGCCCGGGGTGCGCGAGGTGGTCAGGGATGGGAAAAATGGCCGGCTGGTTGAGGAAGAGAAAATTGAGCCATTTGTCCTGGCTATTTCCTCGATCGGCTCACTCGGACCAAAAGAGCGCGCTCCCCTCAAGGAGGCAGCCCAGAACACAGCCAGAGAATTTTCAACTGCCAAAAGTGCTGATCAGGCCCTTGCTCTCTACCATCAACTTCTTTTGAAGCGAAAGCAAACCTTGGCCCAGACGGATCAGCATAAGGCCCTAGCTGCCATACTTCGGCGAATCGAAGAGGAGTGGAATATATGGACTAACCGCCTGTCTGCGGCTGGTAAGGCTGTTTTGGGCCCTAGTGTTGAAAATAGCAGCGGGCAGTCATAATTAAGTTAAAAAGGGAAAACCCTTATCGAGCAAGGGTTTTCCCCTTAAACCCTTTTCCTAAAACTTTTAATAACTCAACCTTTAATAACCCTTTGGGAATATGACTAAGAAAAAATTTAAAGTTTTAGGAGGATGGTTTGGAAGGAACCCTTATTGAATAAGGGTTCCTTCCAATGGCTCTAACTTTCTATTTGTATTTCCAGAGGGAATGTGCTAATCTCTACATTGAGCAGCTTTGGAGATTCTTCATGAGGAACCAATATAAACGGCTCGATGTTTTCCGCTGTAGGCATGAGTCTCACCAAGGATTTGGAAATGTGATTTCCGCCTACCATGTGCTCAAAGAAAAGGCATGTTACCCCGACGGCTGCATTTATTTCAAATGGAAATGTCATCGGCTAGAGCGGGGGCTGCCCTGCCCTAGATCATTTCTGCATGTGGGACGAAAATGCACCTCATGCCCTGAATATCATGATGAGAAGGTTATCAAATACCCGCAATTGCTTTTAAGCCCACATGAGTACCAAATCTTTCTGAAAGAGTTTCAGGAATTTGAACTGTGGTTGCAGAGCAAGAAGGATAGAGGGGTTGACTTTACTGGAACGATCAAAGCGGTCAAACCAAGGATGATTATGAACTGTAGCCATGGTCGCACCCATCTGGCACTTCAGGGGTTTATTCTGGTGTTCAAGGAAGGATTTGTGGACCTTACGCCTTTTGAAGATACGATTTACGCCATCCTTAGCCCCTTGCAGCAGAGCAGGCTCAAGCTTGCTGAAGGGGATCGGTTGGACCTCAAGGCTACCTTACATCTTGATCGAGGCCGGCTGATTTTGAATCATGTCCGGGAGGTTGAAATTGAGAGCAAGGCAGGAGCAAAGTTTTGGACCTTGGCTGAGGCCAGGCAAGCACTTCTGACTGGCAAAATTTTGGATGATCAGTATGAAAAATGTTTAAGTTGCCCGCATGGTTCCTTGGTGGATATCAGAGAGACCGAGATAGTGTCTGAGGGTCAGAAGAGGAGAAAATTATTTTGCCTCAAGGGCATATTGAAGCCCGAATACTGCATTGTTCGCTCTAGTGAGGAAATATATCGCCTCGACCACTGCCAGGATGAGGAGCGTCAAGAGAGTAAGGAGAGATTAGGATAGAAGGGAGATAAACCTTATGCCAATCTACGAATATGAATGCAGGCAGTGCTATAAAAAATCAACCTTTTTGGTCTTAAATCTCAAAAGTTCTCCATCTCTACAATGCAAGCATTGCGGCAGCAGCGACATTGAAAAACTTATCTCTCGGGTTCGAAGGCTGAGATCAGATGAGGCTAGACTAGAGTCTTTGGCTGATCCGTCCAATCTGGCTGGCTTGGATGAAAATGATCCGGTCAGCATGGCTCGATTGATGAAGAAAATGGGCAAGGAGATGGGTGAGGATTTTGCTGACGATGATTTTGAGCAGATGATCGATGAGGCGGCCCATGAGGCCGAAGCAGAGAGGAAGGAAAATGAGGCAATGTCGTCAGGAGATTTTGAGGATTTTTAGGAGAAAAGAGGGGGGATGAGCACGATGGGAAAGATTCAAAGGGCATTGATTAGTGTCTCGGATAAGACCGGCTTAGTAGAATTAGCTAGAAAACTGCACAGGTGGAATATCCAAATTCTGTCTACTGGAGGCACAGCCAGGCTGCTTGAGGAAAACGGGATTCCGATGATTCCAGTTTCTGACTATACCAAATCGCCGCAAATGCTAGATGGTCGAGTGAAAACCCTGCACCCTAAAATCCATGCCGGGCTTTTGGCGAAAAGAGATAATCCAGAGCACATGCGGCAGTTGGCCGAGCAGGGTTACTTGCCGATTGACCTAGTTGTGGTTAATCTCTATCCTTTTGAGAAAACCGTAGCTAATCCAGACTGTACTTTTGAACAAGCTATTGAAAACATTGATATTGGAGGTCCAACCCTCCTTCGGGCTGCGGCTAAAAATTTTCAGGACGTGGTCGTCATTGTCGATCCTGCGGACTATGGCCCGATTTGTCAGGAGATGGAGGAAAATCAGGGAGAGGTAAGCTATGAGACCAGATTTTCTATGATGAAGAAAGTCTATGCTCATACGGCTCGCTATGATCAGGCTATCAGTGAGTATTTGCAAAGGGTAGAGGTGAGCAAGATCGCCAATAAGAGACCTTGATGACCGAATGGCTCTTTGAGTTGAGAAGAGTAAAATGGCGTTGAGAAGAGTAAGGTGGCTATGAGTGAGAAGGTTGCGGTGATTGGGGCTGGGAGTTGGGGTACTACCCTGGCTATTCTGCTAGCAGATAAGGGACATGAGGTTACTCTTTGGGCTTTTGAGCCTGAGCTGGTTAGGGAGATTGAAACCAAGCGGGAAAATACCTTATTTTTGCCTGGTATTTCGATTCCTGCTGAGGTAGTTCCCACTCATTCGCTTGAAGAGGCGGTGAGGGGAAAATCGGTGATCGTTTCTGTGGTCCCCTCTCATGTGGTTCGGCAGATTACTCTCCACTACGGCGAGTATCTTTCTGAAGGAGTGCATCTTGTTTCAGCTTCCAAGGGACTTGAAGAAGGATCCTTGCTGCGTATGTCCCAGGTAATTCAGCAATCAATTTCATCTGATCGGCAGATCAAATTATCCTGTCTCTCTGGCCCTAGTTTTGCCCGTGAGGTGGCCAAAAAGATGGCTACTGCCGTAGCCGTAGCCTGCCAAGATGAGCAGGAAGCTATCTACATTCAGCACTTATTTTCATCTTGCTATTTTCGGGTTTACCGAAACAGTGATCTTATTGGTGTGGAGCTGGCGGGTTCATTGAAAAACGTGATTGCCATTGCCGCTGGGATTTCTGATGGTCTTGGGTTTGGCTATAATGCCCGGGCGGCTCTGATCACCCGGGGGCTTGTGGAAATCAGCCGGCTGGGGATAGCTCTTGGAGCACGGCCAGAGACCTTCTATGGTCTTGCCGGAATGGGAGATCTGATCCTGACCTGCACTGCTGATTTGAGCCGAAACAGGAGCTTGGGGCTGAGAATTGGCCGGGGTGAGAAATTATCAGATATTCAAACTGGCATGAAAATGGTGGCCGAAGGGGTGAACACCACCCGGGCGGCTTTGCGTCTGGCTAGGGAATTTCAGGTTGAGATGCCTATTGCTGAGCAGGTGTCAGCTATTCTGTTTGAGGGAAGACCCCCTCTTGATGCTTTTTCAGAGCTAATGAGCCGGACCTTGAAGTATGAATAAAAATAAGGAGACATATGGCCGAGCAAAAATCATCCCGGTGTTTTTGCCGAATCAGGGATGTCCTAATCGGTGTATCTTTTGTAATCAGAAGGAGGTGGTCGGAACCTCTCTGATTCATACTCCGCGGGAGGTTTATCCGCTTATTCAGGCTTATCTGAATACGATTCGAACAAGCTGGCAAAAGAAATGGCCTGGATTTTCGGAGCGGATTGAGGTTGCCTTTTACGGGGGGAATTTTACTGGTTTGCCTGCTGAGGTTCAGCAGGAATTCCTGCGGCCTGCGGCCCGCTTGGTCAGTGAAGGCCAGATTGACGGTCTTCGCATCTCTACCCGACCTGATTATATTTCTGAGGCTGGATTAGAGCTTTTGGCTAGCTTTGGGGTTAAGACGGTTGAAGTTGGCGTTCAGTCGATGGATGAAGAGGTGCTAAAGAGAGCAGGTCGGCTATATTCGGGGCATCAGGTTACGCGGGCTGTAGAGCTGCTGCGGGGCGGTGGCTTTATAATCGGTGTTCATTTGATGGTTGGTCTGCCGGGCGAGGGTCCTGCCAGTCGGTCTGAGACGATAGAGAAGGTTATCAAACTTTCTCCTCACTTTGTGCGGATTCATCCCACGCTGGTTCTCAAGGGTACTGAGTTAGAGAGGATGTATCGGGAAGGGAACTACAGGCCGATGAGTTTGGATGAGGCGGTTGAAGTCTGCAAGGAATTCTCTCTTCGGCTAATGAGAAGCCGCATCGGTGTGGCCCGGATCGGTCTGCAATCGGTTCCGCAGATGCAAGAGTCAGAGAGTGTGATTGCCGGTCCCTTTCATCCTGCTTTGGGAGAGCTAGTAGCCTCTTCCATCGCCTATGAGCGGATGGAGGAGCTTTTATCCAGGCAGCAGAGTGGTAGGCTGGAGGGTGGCAACAAAAGGCAGATTATGATTTTGGTCCCGGAGCGAGAACTATCCATGTTCATTGGCCATAAGCGGCAGAACCTTAATCGACTCAGGCAGAAATATTGTGGTTGGCAAATCTGTATCCAGCCTGATCAGAGCCTTAAGCCTGGGGAGCTTCGGTGCGTGGAAATCATATCCGCTCCAGTATAGTATTGTCCGTATAGCATTGGTATTGGGTTTGGCGATAGCTTCTCTATCGCCTGAGTTAACCATCATTGTTTTTCATCCTTTTTTCAAAGAATGGAGGTGATGGCAAAGAGTATGAGGAGAAGTAATAAATCTGGTCAAGAGGAAGGTTTGGAAGGAAAATATTACCATTTATACCAGAATGCCATTGACGGGCTATTTGCTGTTGATCATAATGGCTTTATCCATGACGCCAACAAAGCCTGTGAGCGGATTACTGGATATTCAAGCCAAGAGCTTGAGAATATGCACTACAGTGAACTTCTGTCAGCTAAGGAAAAGAGGTTCATTGCTCACCATTTCAAGATGATTATCAATGAGCGGCTAATTCCCCGTTCTGATATTCAGATAGAGATCATTACCAAAGACCGCTCAACCAAGATGGTTGAGCTGCATATTCAAAATGAATTTTCGCAGGATGGGCTAATTCAGGCTTCGATCAGGGATATAACTGACAAGAAGAGGCTGGAGGATCGAATCATCAAGGCTCAGCGGATGGAATGCATCGGAAAGCTGGTCAATGATGTTGCGCATAAATTCAATGACATCCTGACTGGAATTCTAGGTTCTGCCTCATATCTGCGGGCTTGTGTGAGGGGGGATGGGGAGTGCTCACGGTACGTTGAAACCATAGAAAAATCAGCCTCCGTAGGCGCTGAGCTCGTCTCTCAACTGATGGTTTTTGGCAATAGACAAGAATCACACTCGCAGCTAATTGATATCAATGAGGTGATCAAAGAGGTTATCAGTCTGTTGCGAAACAATCATCTTTCCAGCCGGATCGAGGTTGACAGCCGGCTGCAGGAAGGCTCTCCCCTTGCAGTTCGAGCTGACAAGAGCCAGATCATGCAGGCGGTGATGAATATCTGCCATAATGCCAAAGATGCTATGCCACAGGGAGGAAAGCTGACCATTGTTACCGAAAGCCTGGCTTTGAACGAAGATTTTTGCCTCAAACACATTGGCCTTCGGCCCGGCAAATATCTCCGTATTCAAATATCAGACACCGGCTGCGGGATCGAAGAAAAATCGCTTCCCTATATCTTTGATCCCTTTTTTACTACCAAGGATGTCGGCAAGGGAACAGGGCTTGGCCTGTCGGTAGCCTTTGGTATTATTAGAGCTCACCACGGCACCATTGACGTCAAGAGCCAAGTTGGTGTAGGTACAAGCTTTGATATCTATTTACCTGCTGCCTCCTCAAAGTCTGCTGCGGTCTGGGCTCGTGAAGACCAGATGAGCCCGGGAGAGGGGAGGGTTATGGTGGTCGAAGATGAAGACCTGGTACGGCGGATGACCTCTAATATTTTGGGGCGTTTAGGCTACAGGGTCCTGTGTGCCGCAGATGGAGAAGAAGCCCTTGAGCTTTATAAAAAGAATGTGGAGCCAATTGATCTTGTGATTTTGGATATGATTATGCCCAAAAAAGATGGACTTGAGACCTTCAAGGAGTTAAAAGAGATCGACCAGAATGTCCGGGTTGTGATTTCAACCGGATACCTTCCAAACCGCATCAGCTCGGAGTTTCTAAAGGGTGGCGTAGTTGGCTTTATCCAAAAACCATATACGGCTATCGAGCTGTCAAAGCTGGTAAAGCGGGTTTTGGCCTGATAAACACTGCTTCAAACATTATGGGCGGCTCGGAAAGAGCGAAAGTGCTAAAAGTGGGTAAGGCTTCCATCCCGTTTGGCCTTGTCTACGGCTAGACGAAAGCAGAGGACGCTAAGCGGCAGCATAATAAGCGAGAAAAGACCAAGGCCCATGATATTCGGACTAAGCTCTCTCAGAGAGTAGCCCTTTAAGAGAGCTAGCCTCATCCCCTCCAGCGAGTAGGTCAGGGGGATAAGGTATGAGAATTTCCTGAGCCAGGCAGGCAGGACCGCGATCGGATAATACACTCCGCCCAAAAACCAGGATAGCCCTGAAAATATGTTGGCCACCGGATCCCCCTTCTTCATCACCATGATGAAGCTGGCCGAGATGATGCCGATGCTGCTGAAGGTGGTGATGGTCAGGAGTAGAATTACCCCCGCGGCGGTGAAATTAGCCTGGCTGATATTGACCTTGAACAGAAGGATGCCGATTAGGAGATAGACAACTACCCGAAATGAGGTCCACAGGAAGCTATAGAGCGAGGAAGAAATAATAATGGTTGGTATTTCGGTCTGGGTAACCAGAACAGCTTCTAAGGTGCCGGTCATCTGGGCATTTCTGATGCTGGAGGAGAAGCTGTGGAGGGCAACCTCAAGATAGTTGCTAAAAGCTACGCCGATCAGCACAAAGGAGAAATAATCTCCGCCGTAAGGTGCAAGAAAGGCACTCGCCGCGGCTCCAAAGAGCTTGGCGATAAAATAGAATACTAAAACTGATATGAAGATACTAAAGAACTGGAGAAAGAAGGAGAATTTGTAGCTTGTCTCCTCGATAAAATCTCTCTGAATAAAGGCTAAAGCCTTTCTGGCAAAACTCAAACCCTTAAAGCTCCACTCATTCTTAATATTATTCTTAATTCTTAACCTAATCTTCAATCTATAATTTTATCATCCCTGGTATAGGCTGCATAGATTTCAGACAGGGGGATTTCCTTTTTTAGGCAGCCTTCTATCCGTGCGCCTAGAGAAACCATGCAGGCAATCACATCAGGGATTTGCAGCCTGCTTTCTGCCGCCTCTGGACTGGTAGTAGTGCCAAGGGTGATTTCTAATTCGCTCATCCCATCAGCCTTAATGCTGATTTGGCTATCGAGCTGTTGACTTAGCCTACCAATAAAGTCAGGAGTAAGTGACTGCAAGCGAATGACATACCGCTCCAGCCGCTCAAGCAAAAGGTCCTGAGGTCTGCCGCAAGCTTTGACTCTTCCCTCATGGATGATGGCCAGCCGGTGTCCGATCTCTTCAACCTCCTTCAGATTATGGGTGGCCAGGAAAACAGTTTTCCCCTCCCGGTCGACAAGCTGTCGACGGATAAAGCATCGTAAGGACTCAGCACTGGCAGGATCAAGAGAGCGGGTAGGCTCATCCATGAACAGAACCTGCGGGTCAGTTAGCAGGCTACGGGCAATAGCCAGCCGCTGCTTCATCCCTAGGGAGAAATCCTTGAACAGGGTCTTGGCCTTGTCGCTTAGGCCAACAAGTTTCAGGACGTGGCTGATCCGCTGAGTTAGCTCTGCGGCTGGAATATTATTCAGGATGCCGAAAAATTTCAGATTCTGCCAAGCAGTGAGCCGCCAGTAAAAACTGCGCTCCTCACTGATGACGTAGCCGATGGCTTTTCTCACCTTGGCCGGGTGAGCAACCACATCAAGCCCATTGACCATAGCCCGGCCCTCGGTCGGTAGCATCAGGGTACAGAGAATCTTGATCAGGGTGGTCTTGCCCGCTCCGTTTGGCCCAAGGAGACAAAATACCTCACCCTGCTTGACCTTCAAGGAGACGTCCTGAAGAGCAACTACCTCCTTCCAGGAGAAGGGAGCTTTCAGGATTTCCTGAAAGCTCCTCATTTGAGTGAATTTTTTAGTTATCCCAAAGGTTTCAATAGCTAAGCACATATAGCCATTTTGGAAGGAACCCTTTTTCAAAAGGGTTCCTTCCAAACCATTCTCCTAAAACTTTAATAGCTATAAGTTATTAAAGTTTTAGGAAAGGGGTTCTATATCCCCAGCACCTTTCGTTTAGCCTCGATATGTTCGCTGATCAGTTTGGCTCCAGCTATGGGGTCAGGTTCCACGGCAAAGCGGGCACCCATAACCTTCTCGACTCCTTGAGACAGGAGATGGGTAACATTTTGGCTTCCCAGAATGGGTGGCACTACCCCAAGGAGCACAAAGATACCAGAAGCTACCACATAGGCCCCGATGCTGATAGCCTTCTCCGACATGTATTCTGGTGCTGCTCCGGCCAGCGGCAGATCGCTGATATCCACACCAAGGGCATTGGCAGCTTCAGCCGCTAGGCTCATGATTCGGCTGATATCCACACACGAGCCCATGTGGAGTACGGGCGGGATGCCAAGCTGACGGCAGAGGGCCGAAAGTCCAGGGCCAGCCTGTGCAGCTGCCTCAGGCCGCATGAGCCCTGCCTTGGCGCAGGCAATGGCTGCACAGCCTGTTTCCACGACCAGGATATCCTTTCCGATAAGCTCTTTGGCCAGGGTGGTGTGGGCAAAATCCTGCTTGACCTTGGGATTGTTGCAGCCGACAATGGCCACAATGCCTCGGATGGTGCCCGATTTGATGACCTCAATGAGTGGCCCAAGACTGCCGCCCAGAGCCTCAGCAATAGCCTCTTTGCTGAATCCAGCCATAAATTCCATCCGATTTTCTGGAATGCACACCTTCTGTTGCTGTCGGTTGGGATAATTTAGCACAGCTAATCTCACGATCTGCCGGGCAGCCTGAAGGGCCTGATCACCCTTCTCATGGAAGTCAATGTGCAGGGCAGCAGGGAATTTAGCCTTAGCTGAGGTTGAGATGATTTTAGTATGGTAGCAGCCAGCCACAGTGGTCAGTGAGGGCATGATGCACTGAACATCGACCACCATAGCCTCAACCGCTCCGGTGATGATGGCTAGCTCCTGTTGGAGGAAGTTTCCAGCCACAGGAAGCCCCCGGCGCATCAGAATTTCATTGCCAGTGCAGCACATGCCGAGGCAATTGATCCCCTTGGCCCCTACCTCTTTAGCCAGGGCCAGAAGTTCTGGCTCGGTAGCCACTTGGCTGACTATCTCAGACAGCAGGGGCTCATGCCCATGGAGGATAATATTGACCTCATCAGCCTTAAGTACTCCAAGGTTACTTTGGCAGGTCTTGATTTGTGGACTGCCAAAGAGGACATCGGAAAGCTCGGTGGCGGCCATGGAACCTCCCCAGCCGTCAGAGAGCGAGGCCCGCAGGCCTTGAAGCATGAGATTGACATAGTCGTTGTCTACGCCAATATGGGTGCGGTGCATGATCTCAACAATTTCACGGTCAATGCCGCGGGGTGTGATCCCAACTGTTTCCCACAGGTTGCGGCGTTTTTGGGGAACGCGGCTGAGAAATTGCAAATACCCTTTGCGGGTGCCAAATTCATCTAGGATAGCCTCAGCAAGCTGTCGGGCGATTTCCTCTGGGCTTTTGCCTTGCACTTCAAGGCCAAATTCAGTAGCCAAGGCCTTGAGCTTTTTCTCATCCTTGATCGCATAGCCAGCTATCTTACCCTGGCTAGTCAGATAGAGCACCTCGACCACATCACGGCCATGATCTGAGTGGGCCGCGGCTCCAGCGGCAATCATCCGAAGGAGATTGCGGGCAACGATGATATCAGAGGTGGCTCCACAAACTCCTTTCTTGGGACCATTTTCCAGAGGATCTATTCGGCAGGGCCCCATCAGGCAATTGCGGCAGCATAGACCAAGTTCTCCAAACCCACACTGGGGATTTTGAGCCTCGTAGCGGTCCCAGGCGGTTTCTATCCCTTCTCGGGAAGCTTTCTCCAGGAGGAGCTGTGAGGCTGGGTCTGAGGATCTTTCGGCCACCGGCTTTCTCTCAATCTCTTTCTGAATACAGGCATTCCATAGTGGATGTTTTTGCTCTTTGATATTATCATCACGGTCCATGCTTAGGCTAACCTCCTTGTTTGGGCTCTTAAATATGCTCTTATTATCTAGATATGGGTATTATTATTCTGCTAATAGCTAAAAAGAGTTTACTTTTGGATACCTAGGCCCCTGAAAAGATCGCGGGCACTTTGCTCAAGGTGTGCTTGTCTCCACCTTTCAGGAATGACCATAACCAGAGAGTGCGTAGGACAGGCCTGGATGCAGGCAGGCTGCTTGTCCTGGATTAGACGGTCATAGCACAGGTCGCATTTATCCGCGACCAGAGCCTGCCTCTCTCCATACTGGCTCCCACCGCCAGCGGCAGTAGCCTGGCGATGGACTAGCTCAATGGCTCCGAAGGGACAGACCATCATGCAGGTTTTGCATCCAATACATATTTCCTTGTTCAGCTCAACTCTTCCCTCAGCCTGTCTAATAGCTCCTAGTGGACAGACGCGGCTGCATGGGGCATCCTCACAATGGCGGCACTGCATGAGCATGGTAACCTCATCCACAATTACCAGAGAATTTCTGGCCGCTAGGGGAACTTTCTGAACCAGCGCGCTGGCCAGGTCCATCTTTGCTCCAGCCGCGGCACAGGCCAATCGGCAACTGTGGCAGTGGCGGCACTTTTGGGGATCAGCAAGAATAAATGGATTGCCAGAAAAGATCTGCTCTCTCATTTTTTTTCACCTTCCTTAGATTATCCTTGTTATCCTTAAATTAATCATAGATAGCATAAATGCAATCATCTTTCCCCTATCGTTCGAGAGGCAAGCATAGTATCCCTATCGTTCGAGGCAAGCATAGCAGGGATCAGCGCTGGCCACAATCAGCGGAACATCTTCGGGCTGGGCATCCATGAGCATCATTTTCAGAGCCTCAAGGTTATATTCTGTCGGAGTGGTGATCTTGATCTGCTCGATCTGAAGATGAGCCGAGAGGGTAAGTTGGTAGTGGTTTTCTCCTCGTGGGGCTTCCACAGATCCTGCGGCTTGGCCGGGGAGAAGGAGAGGCGGCGGATCAACTGACAGCTTGCCTTGAGGCAGGGAAGAGAGAATCTGTCGGATCATTCTGATACTCTCTATGATTTCAAGTATCCGAATTTCATATCTGGCTAGAACATCTCCTCGGCTGCTGGTGGGTATCTGAAATTTCAACTCAGGATAGGCTGCATACCCGCCCCCTTCTTTTCTAAGATCGCGGGCAAGGCCGCTGGCTCTGGCCACTGGCCCAGTGGCCAGGCTGCTTTCGGCAGCCTGAGACGAGAGAAAGCCAAGCCCTTTTAGCCGCTCATGCCTGAGGAGAGAGCCTCTTGCCTCATCCAGGGGGCGATCAAAGCTGCCTAGCATTGACAGCATGGTTTGGGCAACCTCGGCCTTTTTTAGGTCAACTCTTACCCCCCCGATCTGATTGACATCATAGTTGACTCTTTTTCCGGTCAGCAGGCAGAGCATAGCTGCCGCTGCTTCCCTGGCCTCAAAAAGTAACCGTAGGCAAGATGAGGAGGCATTCAGATGAGCGGCTAGGCAGATCAGGGGAAGAAGGTGTGATTGAATACGCTCGATCTCGGCCACAAGAGTCCTAAGATAAGCAGCCCGGCGGGGAATTTGTACCTTGGCCAGGCTCTCTAAGGTCTGGCAAAAGCAGAGAGTGTGGCTGATGGGGCAGATGCCACAGATTCTCTGAAGGAGAATGAGATTCTGCCAAATGTTTTGTTTTTTGGCCAGATGCTCGATTCCCCGCTGAGCATAGCCCAGCGATACCCGAACCTGGCTGACGCGGCCATGCTGGAGGTCGTATTCGATCGTGAGCGGACTTCCTATGGCCGGAAGATAAGGATCTAGAGGAAGGCGGGATGTTGGTGACACCCGTTAGCACCCCCTTTCTTGAATAAGCTGGTGAAGATGCTGCAACCCCTCGGCTGCTGTTTTCAGATAGCGGGCTGAGGCAATTTTGCGGCAGGTTGGACAAAGCTCAAGCCACCTTTGGTCAGGGAGTGAGCCAAGCGTTTGTTTGATAAAATCTTTTGGCATGGCTACCATCCATCCCTGGCAGTTTAGACAGCGGACAAGGGAAAGACAGCCGCGGACCACAAACTCTTGCGGCCGCTGCCGAATCAGAGTGCCTGAGCCACGGAGCTTAAGGCAGCCTGTCGGGCAGAGCTGCTCGCACAGAGAGCAAAAGAGGCAGGCCGCCTGGTTGAACTCTACCAGGATCGATCCTGCTTCGCCGACTGCCAGCTCCTGAGCAATGCTTAGCCTGATAGCCTGAGCTGGGCAGATTTGCTGGCATAGGCCGCAGCCAAGACAAAGCTCAGAATGAAACTCTATCCGGTTGGTCTCCACGCCTCGGGCGGCTTCAGCAGATAGCCGGCCACTACAGCAGGCAAGGCGGTGCAGCCCTTGCCATATATCCTCTGGTGTCGGTGGGCATCCAGCTACATAAAGATTGGGGGAAAATTCCTGGATCGGATTCTGCCATGAAGAATCAAAAGCGTGAGGTAGCCCTTGGGCTGTCCCTGCGCAGGGGGCTGCTATCCAGCCGGCTGATTTAAACAGCGTGCCCGCTATGGCGCAGGCTCCTACTGCTAGTCGCTGGCAGGTGGGATTAAAGCGGAGAAGAAATGCCTTGAGCACCTGATAGGCTTCCCGTTTCAGAGAACCGAAGAGAAGAATCAGGTCAGCAGACTCAGGCTGGCTGACAAATTTACATCTAAATCCCTCAGACTGCTGAGAATGAAGAAAAAGGGATAGAACTTCAAACTCGCAGCCGCCACAGCCGCCAGCATTGAAAACAAATACAGAATATGGTTGGGAATACCTTGGATCATTGGGTGAAGAACATTCTCCGGCGACATTCATGAAGAAAACCTCATGATTTTTAAGGTTATTGCTTGAAATGCCCCATGACTTTTCAAAATTTTTTATAGCTCAAGATTACCAGGAGAATAATAAGTTGTCAAATTTATTTCCAACTTTCCAATCACTTCATAAAAAATCTCGATTGACAATTGAATCTCCTATGCCGTATTCTATTTTCGAGAAAAGAATTTCTCGGCACCAGTCGCCAAAGAAGATAAGCAAGAAGATCATCAAGGGAATAGAGGATAGTGTGATGTCGGCCAAGCGGTTTAATCCGTATGATCGAAGTCTTAAGGTTTTAGCCAGGCTCTACCCACGGATATTCTTGAGCCTGCTGAATTTGGGCGAAGGGGTAGTAGTGGCGGTAGAGAATCCTGAGATTAACCTGCCGGAAAAGCGAGCTGACTATGTCTGGCGGCTGACCACTGAGAGCGGTGAGGAGGGATATATTGCGCTTGAGTTTCAGCTTGCCGGAGGCAGTGAAGCTCTGCGGCGCTGCTTTGTCAAGTGTGCTCTAGTGCATGAGGTGAGCGGTCTTCCCGTGATCGGGGTAATTCTATATCTTACCCCAAAGGGCCTGAGTGATACCTACACCATGAGATTTGATGAGTGCAGCAATTGGTATCATTTTGAGACGATCAAGCTGTGGGAGTTCCGACAAGAAATCGAGAGTGGAAAGAGAAAGGAGCTTGCACCTTTTCTCATTCTATTTGCCGATGAGCCTGTCAAGGAGGTCTTGGACAGGGAGAAGACCTTAATTATGCAGGTTGAGAATGAAAAGGAGAGAGCAAATCTCTTATCAATAGCCATGACTCTTGCCCTTCACCGGCTGAAGGAAGAGGAGTGGGTGAGAGAGTATTTCAAAGAGGAGATGACTATGATCAAGACAGCAGGTATCTTTGAAGAGTGGCTAGAAGAGAGCCTGGAGAAGGGGTGGAAAAAAGGCCACCAGGAGGGGCTTCAGCAGGGGCTTCAGCAGGGGCTTCAGCAAGGGCTTCAGCAGGGGCTTCAGGAGGGGCTTCAGCAGGGGCTTCAGCAAGGTATGCGGGAGGGGCTGCTTGCGGCTATCTCCCTTGGATTGGAGTTGAAATTCGGAGTCGAGAGTTTGAGACTTCTAGCTCGAATCGGTGCAATAGACTCGATTGAGAAATTAATGGCTATTAAAGAGACAATTAGAGTAGCTAAGGATTTAAAGGAAATAGAGAGGCTGCTTCAGGAGTAGTGAGGGAGTCTGGCTTGATGAGTGAGCGAAACCATGTGAGCAGGGGAAGCATATGAGCAGGGTTTTCTCAGGCTTAGATGTCCTTCGGGAAGGAGACCTTCAGGGGTTAGGCCAAAGAGTAGGTTTGCTGGCTCATCCGGCCTCGGTGGCTTCGGACCTTACCCACGCAGTGGTGATCTTTAGGGAAAAGCTGGCTGATAGGCTGGTTTGCCTTTTGGGGCCCCAGCATGGGTTATATGGAGAGACCCAGGATAACATGATTGAGTGGGAGGATTTTTATGAGCCAAACTTTGGCCTTGCAGTCCACAGCCTATATGGCCGAAGCCGCAAACCGCAAAAGTATATCCTGGATAAGATCGATACCCTAATAATTGATTTGCAGGATGTCGGTGCTCGCTACTACACCTTTATCTGGACCATGGCCCTATGCCTCGAAGCCTGTGCGGAGCAGAAGGTCAAGGTGGTGGTTTTAGATCGGCCAAATCCGCTTGGGGGACTGAAAGTTGAAGGAAATGTTTCAAGTCATGATTTTCTGTCCTTCGTTGGGCTTTATCCCCTGCCAGTGTGTCATGGCCTGACTATAGGTGAGCTGGCCTGTCTGCTGAACCAACACTATCGGATCAATGCTCAACTGGAGGTGGTCTGGATGGAGGGGTGGAGGCGCTGGATGAGTTTTTCCGACACTGGGCTGCCTTGGGTGGCTCCTTCGCCGAATATGCCTGGGCTGCAAACTGCCCGGGTTTATCCAGGGATGTGCCTGCTGGAAGGGACGAATATCTCTGAGGGAAGGGGCACAACCCTGCCCTTTGAGCTCTTTGGGGCTCCCTTCATCCAGCCTTGGGATATGGTCCGCGAGCTTGGCTATCATTCCCTGCCGGGAGTAGTCTTCAGGCCTTGCTACTTTAAGCCCATGTTTCATAAATTCCAAGGTGAGCTGTGCGCAGGAGCCCAAGTGCACATCACAGATTGGGATTCCTTTAAACCCTACCTGACTGCAATCGCCATTCTAAAGACAATTAATCACTTGTACCCTGATCGACTGAAGTGGAAACTTCCCCCTTATGAATATGAATACGAAAAGTTGCCGATTGATATCCTCTGCGGTACGGATCAGATCCGGCGCAGGATCGAGCAGCATGCTCCCCTGGCTGAGATTGAAGAGAGCTGGAGGAGAGATCTGGAGGAATTTTTGGCTATCCGGCGCAATTATCTTCATTATGAATAGGGATATGGGCTTGGAACTATCCTTGGTAAAATTAAGACTATACTTTTGCAATTGTTATAAACTACTTGAAATGTTCTATATTTTCACCTTTTTTTACAATCAGTTAACATATTGATTTTGTACTAACACTTATTTTACCCCCCCTATTTCAAGCGCTTATAAAAAGTGCAAGAATATAGAACGTAAAGTGCAAGAATATAGAAGGTATAGAAAAAATATAGAAATAGTGAATAGTGTTAAACCACAGTGTTAAGCTAGTGTTAAACCATAGTTTTAAACTATAGTGACTATGATAATATAGAATGAAAGCTATTGTGCTGGCTGCTGGATTTGGGAAGAGACTGCGGCCTCTGACAGACTATCTCCCCAAGGCTTTGGTGCCTATTTTGGGTGTTCCGGCCATAAATCATGTGCTCAGGCGGCTGCATGAGTATGGTGTCCGGCAGGTAGGGGTCAATGTTCACTATCGGGCTGAGCAGATCAGATCCTACCTAGAATCGGATCGGTGGCTAGAGACAGGCTGTCAAATTCGAAAAGAGATTAAATTTAGGATTCATCATGAGGAGCAGATTCTCGGCACAGGGGGAGCGCTGGACAATTTTCGAGATTTTCTTTGGGGAGATGGGCCTTTCTGGGTTTATAATGGGGACGTTATTTCAGATATTGATCTTGCCTGCGCCTTGCATTTTCATCAGGCCAGGGAAGCCCTGGCCACGCTGATCCTCTGGGATTATCCACCGATCAATACGGTTTCGCTCGATAGGGAGGGGAATATCATCAGCCTGTTTGAGCGGCCTGGCGGTGCCAGCATGGCCAGCCAGAGCGGTAGGGAGACGCGCTCTGGATTCTTAACCTTTACTGGCATTTCGATTCTAAGTCCCCGGATTTTGGATTATGTACCATCAGGCTATTGTGAGATGCCGACGATCTATCAGCAGATCATCGCCTCAGAGGGGGTGGGGAAAATTTGCGGCTTTAGAGGAAAGGGGAGCTACTGGGCTGATTTTGGGACTATTTCAAGCTACCTCGATGTCCACCGCCATCTCATGTTGCTTGATCATCCCCAGCAAACAGGGCAGGCACTAGTAGATGGGCATCTGCATTGGGGAGTAGCCAGACAGCATGATATTGGCTGTGTTCATCGAGCAGGCCCAGGGATAGTGATTTCCAGTCGAGCAAAGCTGCTTGGCTTTGTATCCATTGGAGCTGGCTGTATAATTGAAGATGATGTCTGCCTTGAAGATTGCGTTCTTTGGCCAGAAACCAGGGTTTTGGCTGGTTTCAAGGCGCGGCGGGCTGTGGTGGGCAAAAATTTTATCTGCCGGGAAGAGGATCAGCTACTGACCAGTGGCCAAATGGATCAGCCTGGCCATCCGACAGAAGACCGGAATCTTGATAAGCGATGATGGAGCCACATAGTTTATCGAAAGAAGCTTTGGATCGCAAGCTCATCCTGCAAGAGCCCTTGCTTAGGGAGGCTCCTGGCGGCAAATTCAGCCATTCGGCTATTATCTATCCCCTCACTGGAGGCGGCTCGGACCGAATTTTTTGCCGGATCAGGGATGGGGAGCGCAGTCTAATTTTTCTCATAGATCCAAACCTGGCTGAATTCTCAGCCTATATTCAGATTGGCCAGTTTCTTTATAAAAATCGGCTTCCTGTTCCCCGCATCTATAGTTTTGATGAGCAATCGGGGAAAGCCTTGCTTGAGGACCTGGGGGATGAGAGCTTTTTCCTCAGAGGGCTATCTTATCCCGATCCTTCTCTTTGGCAGGAAGGCTACCGGAAAATCATTGATGTTCTGATTACCCTCCAGGGGATTTGCGCTGAGCGGATAGCTACCTGCGCTCCGATTAAAAACAGAGTTTTCGATTATGGACAACTGAGATGGGAAACAGCTTATTTTACCCGCTATTTTCTTAGGGAGTATTGTCAGCTCTCGGTAGAGGATGAAGAATTGGAAGAGGGGTTTCACCATCTGGCAGCAAGCTTTGCTGAAGAGCCCCGCGTGTTGATGCATCGGGATTTTCAGTCCCAGAATATCATTTGGAAGTTTGGCAAGCCGTATCTGATTGATTTTCAAGGTGCAAGGCAGGGTATAGCCGCCTATGATCTTGCCTCTCTCTTAAACGATTGCTACCTTGTACTGGATGATCTGACTCGACAATCCCTTATTTCCTACTATCTTGATCAGCGACAGCGGCGATTGGGAACTAAGTTGGCCGAGGAAGAATTCCAAGATATTTATCTTCGGGCTGCACTACAGAGAAATATGCAAGCTCTGGGCGCTTTTGGTTTTCTCTCCAGGGTGAAAAATAAGCGGCAATTTGAACAATTCATTCCTGCTGGGGTTCGGTATCTTAAGTCAAATCTTCCCCGTTATGCACCACTTTGGATTCTCGAGCGGATAATACGATCTTTAGTGATTGGATAACCATTGGATAAACCTTATGCCAGAGCGAATGCTTGATTGCATTTTAAAATCAATCAGTTAACTTTCACAAAATGTGTGAGTTAACATTATGGAATATAAAGCTTTTTAGGTGTTCGCTCTGGATTCAGGATAACCCAAGATGGCTAATTACTAAATTACTACATAAGAGATCTACTACTCTGCACCGATAGATCGTTCCTGGCCTCAGTCATTACCTCTGATTGGAAAATCAGACCGCAGCGCAGGTAATTTGCTGAATCATAGCCAGGAGCTTGGTAATAGGGAAAGGCTTATAGAGAATGCCGTAGATTCCTGTCAGCAGGCTATTTTTGGTATGTTCTTCCATGGGGTGTCCGGTCATCATAATGGCCTTGATATTTGGCTGCAGAGACCTTACTTGATGGAGGGTTTCTAGGCCATTCATTCCGGGCATTCTAATATCGATCAGGGCGATATCATACAGATTAGCTTTAGCTTTTTCAACAGCAACATAACCATTTTGAGCCTGCGCAACCTGCAGACCCTCAAGTTCCAGGAGTTCAGCAAGACTCTCCCGCAGATTCTTTTCGTCATCAACAACCAGAATAGTCGGTACCTTATAGTCATTCATGGTTTAGTTTCTCCAAATAGCATAGTGACCATTGCTTTCTTATCGCTCATTTATTTCTAAAAAAGACGGTGGAAGGAGCGATTTTCTTATGAATCTTTATGGAAAAATTTTGATTTATTGGGAAAATAAGATAGAATAACTTAGTTGTAAAATAACTTAGTTATCGTTAGATATTTTAGGGGAAAAGATATATTTTTGATCTTTGGTAGCTGAAATTAACGATTATTGAGGTGATGGCATGAAGAGAATAAAATGGATTATTGGTTTGCTTTTTTTGATTTTTCTCTTTCAATCCTATCTTTTGTCTGCTGCTGGAGCACAACCGCCTGAGACTGAAGGGCAGCTAGATGCTCTTTCACCTCCAGCAGCAGCAAAGCAGAAGGCAGAGCGACTGGTAGCTTCTGTTTTTGCCCAGCAGACAGCAGCTCCATCTGCCCTGAGAGTTGGAGAGAAATTTGTCTATACCTTAACCTGGGGGGTTATACCGGCTGGTTTGGCTACTCTGGAAGTCGATTCCCTAGTATCGTGGAAGGGAGTTGACTGCTATTGGGTAAAAATTACTACCAGGACGAATGCTTTTTTGGACAAGATTCACAAGGTCAGGGATTCGGTAGGTTCCCTGATCGAAACCTCATTGAAGCGATCGCAGTATTACCGCAAGAAGCAGCAAGAGGGATCATTCTCACGGGATGATGAGTTGATTATTGATTATCAGAAAGAAATGGTAATTTTAAACCGTGGAGGAAAACTTAAAAATACCATAAAGATCCGCCAAGGGGAAGATTTACTCGATCCTTTTGGTGTGTTATATTATGTAAGGGGAATGGATCTGCGAGTAGGTGATCAGATCAGGGCACGGGTTACTGATGGGACCGCGGTCTACCAGATGAGGATTGATGTCTTAAAACGAGAGAGGGTCAAAGCGTGGCCAGGGTATTTTGACTGCTTAAAGATTGAGCCAAAAATGGAGAGACTGGAGGGTATATTCAATAAGAAGCTGGAGGCGAAACTCTATATCTGGCTGACCAATGACCAGCGAAAAATTCCAGTTAAGATGCAGAGTGAGGTTTTCCTCGGCTCTGTGCAGGGGGTGCTGAAAGAGATTCATGATCCTTAGATTTTTTAATATTTATTATTGTTTATTTTAAATGCTTCTTTTGCTAAGTGCGAGCGCAGATCCAATTATACAATTAATTGTAGAGGCGGACCTTATATCTGCCCAGCTTGCGCACTTTGTTAGCGAAATGACCATTTTAGTGAGGGTGAGAAAAAATTAAAAGCGTTTACGGAGATATTCAAGGATTAGGTCCCAGTAGCATCAAGCGGCTTGAGAGAATTTACCGTCGCCGGATTCCGAGTCAGGAGGTAATTACTCCTGAGTTGTGCCGTTATTTAACTGAATTATCGTTTGATCTTGGCCGTCAGGTTGGAATCCTGGTTAACAGAAGGGGTGAGATAGCCTACGTTGTTGTCGGAAACCAGAAGGAGATTACTATGCCGGCGCTTGATGATTATCGGCTTGGACATCGGCGACTGCGGGGGTTGCGATTTCTTCATACGCACCTGAAGGGGGAGCGGCTGTCGCAGGATGATCTGACAGCTTTGGCCCTGTCACGATTTGATCTGATCGGCTGTATTGGAGTTGGAGAGTCAGGGCTACCCTCTCAGATTTTTATGGCTCACCTGTTGCCAGCCAATGGTGAGGGCAGGACATATGAACTTTTGCCCCCTCGTGATGTTCACCACATCGATATTGATTTTGAACAGCTTATCAGCGAGCTGGAGCGGCAGATCGCTAGGGCGGAAAAGGGCTTGCTGGAGGTCAGCTCAACCGAGCGGGCTATCCTGGTCGGGGTGCGAGAGATTGGACAGCGGGTCGATGAGGTGGAGGATTCGATCGAGGAACTCAAAGAGCTGGCCCGGACCAGTTCAGTTCAGGTCCTAGATACCATCATTCAAAACGCTGAGCGAATGAATCCTAAGTATCTGTTAGGGAAAGGAAAATTGCGGGAGGTGATTATAAGAGCGCTGCAACTTGGTGCCAGCCTTTTGATTTTTGACCGGGAGTTGACCCCTGCCCAGGTTCGGTCGATCAGTGAAATTACGGAAATGAAAGTGCTCGATCGAACTCAGCTTATTCTAGATATCTTTGCTCGGCATGCCCATACGCCTGATGGGAAAATTCAGGTTGAGCTAGCTCAGTTAAAATATATTCTTCCTCGGCTGAAGGAAAACACAGCCGCTTTTTCCCGGCTAGCGGGAGGTATCGGCGGAAGGGGGCCTGGCGAGCAAAAGCTTGAAACCGACCGAAGGCATATCCGCAGCCGCATTTCATATCTGGAAAAGAAACTGACCGATGTCAGCAAGAGCCGACGACAGAGGAGAGCTAAAAGGGCAAGTTCTTCCCTGCCGATTGTGTCCATTATCGGCTATACCAATGTTGGAAAATCTACCCTGCTCAATGCTCTGACCAACAGCCGCGTTTTGGTCGAAGACCTCTATTTTGCCACTCTCGATACCTCATCCCGCAGGCTCCGTTTTCCCCGTGAGAGGGAAGTTATCATTACCGACACGGTCGGTTTTCTCCGTTCACTGCCGCCTGATCTGCTAGGAGCGTTCCGCTCGACTTTGGAAGAACTTGAGGATGCCAATTTGCTGCTTCATGTCATTGATATCAGCAATCCGCATTTTCCTGAGCAGATGGATGCGGTAGCCAAAATTTTGGATGATCTTGGCCTGTCTCATATTCCCACTCTTCAGGTTTTCAATAAAATTGATAAAATTTCAGAAGAGATGCTTTGCGCATACCGAAAAAGATATGAGGGAGTTTTTATCTCGGCCCGATCAGCTGATACCCTTTATCCCCTTACTCTCAAAATAGAGAGGATACTTGAAGACCATGGATGCTTTAACGCACGGGATTGCCGGAGTAGTAATTGCGAGAGCCACCTTTGAGCCATCTCTGGGAAAATGGGCCACTATCACCGCGGTAGCCGTATCTTTACTGCCTGATGTCGATTTTCTGCTGAAGTTTATCAACAAGCGGCTCTATATTAAATATCACCGCAGCTTTGCCAACTCACTTTTTTGCCTTGTCCCTTTGAGCCTATTTTTAGGCTTTATATTCAACCGGATCTGCGGCCTCCATAGCTTTCCTTCCTTTACAGCTCTAACTTTTATTACCCTTGGCAGCCATGTATTTTTTGATACCCTAAATCCTTTCGGGACCATGATCTTTACTCCATTTTCAAACTATCGCTTTTCCTGGGATGTGGTTTACATTGTGGATCCCATCTTTACCAGCCTTCTTCTCTTTCCTTTGATTGTTTCGTATATCCAGCCACAGTACAGCAGACTTATCTGCATTGGCTCTCTCATAAGCTTGTCCTTCTATATCGCTCTTCGCTTCATTAATCATGCTCGGGCCCGTCGATATAATCAGCAATACATCAGGGCTAAGGGTTTGAAGGTCAGTCGATTTGCCTCCCTGCCTACCCATTTTTCTCCTTTCCGGTGGTGGAATCTGATTGAGACCGAGGACTACATTTATAAGGCCTGGATCAGCACCTTAAATCAGCGCTGCGGGCAAGAAGAAAATTATCAAATGTGGCCAAGGGTCATCTGTCAAAGTCCCTGGGAAAGTTCTGCCTGGATCCGCAAGGCGCTAGAGCTTCCAGAGGTAAAGACTTATCTGTGGTTTGCCCGCTTTCCAGTGATGAAATATCATGGCTTTATTCAGAATACCCACCGCATTGCCTTTTACGATTATCGCTTTGAAGGGTATAAGGGGAAGCTTCCCTTTGTCTATGTGGTTGACTTTCATCCTGATGGGCAGGTGAGTTCCCAGTATTTTCATCGCAACTGGGATTTCCTCAGGTGGGCTAGGGATTTGAGGAAAACTACCGCTCAGTAGCCCTAAGTGGTTCTATCGCTAGTAAATATACTTTAACGATAACCTCTAAGGCCAAAACCTTAAGATTGGCCTTGAGTTAGTGATTCCGTAATTAGTGAGAAAATCACTAAGTATTTCTTTCAGGCAGTCTTAACCTCTATATTCGAGACGATACTATAACATCGACGATACTATACATCAATCAAAGCATTAATTAAAGCATCATTGGATCAATAAAAACAAATCACTCTTGAAATCGCTCTTGCAGCAATGTCTTACGGTTTTTTTCTTTCTACGAGGAATTGAAGAATAGTCTGATTTAATTGAGAAATTTCTTGTCTACACTTTTGCAGAAATTTCTTAGCGCCTTGACATCCTTGAAAGTTACCTCTAATAGCAAATCCAGTAAAATCAAGGCCTTGGAGAAAAAGTGCAAAAGCATAGGAAAAGACAAATAAAAATAAAAAATGCCAGAGCTAGGCAGTAAAAAGTGTCCGCGCTCTGGCGGAGTGCCTGCTAGCCCACTGGCGATGGTATAGGCTTTAAGCGATCAACCATAATGAGTTATAACTTCCTGGCCAGGATAAGTGTTTCACTTGTCCATTGCTTAAGCCATTATGTCAATTTATAAACCTTTATGGTCGGGCACTTATTTACCCAGTTGGCCAATGGAGCGCTGGAAGTTTGCTCTAGCTATAAGATAATCCCACTGGGCTTCAAGGTGTGAGGCCTCGGCCTGACTGAGCGCGGTCTGGGTATCGAGAAGCTCATTCATTGATCCGCTTCCCGCCTCATAGCGCTCGCGGGCCAGCCGCAGCCCTTCCTCAGCAGTCTGAACCATAGCCTTGGCGGTATTTATGGCCTCGTAGGTTTCCTGAAGCTTTGAGTAAGAAGACCAGACCTCCTCCTGCACTGCCAGGATAAGCCGCTCAAGCTCAGCCTCCTCTTTTGACAGCTCGGCTCTTGTCCTGGACAGGCTATGTTTGCTCGATAGGCCGGTAAAGATTGGCCAATCGAGGACAACTCCAGCCAGCCACTCTTCATCTTCAGGGAAATACTCAGGACCTCGCCAGCCATAGCTAGCTTCGGCACTTATCCTTGGGCCGAATGTGCTTTGAGCCGCTCGAACCTCATGCCGAGCCGCGGCCAGCCGATGTCGAGCTGCTTTGAGATCTGGCCTTGATAAAATTGCCTGATCAAGGGCATCGTAGATATTGATTTCCTCATCAGGTGGCTTGATGACTTCGGTCTGAGCGGCAATCTCAAGCCAGCTTTCAACCGAGCAGCCCATAGCGATATTCAATTTTCCCTTGGCTATCCGTACCAGATTTTCTGTTTTGACCACAGCTAGTTTGGCCTGAGCAACCTCACCCTCAGCCCTGATTACATCTATTTTGGGCACAGCACCAGCCTCCTTCCTTTCCTTGGCCAGGCGGAGGTGATCCTCGGCCCTGAGCAGGGTTTTGTTGGCAATTGAGCGGGCTTCCTGGGCTGATCTGAGACCGTAATAGGCCTGGTGAATCTGGAAAATGATCTCCTGTCGTACCCGCTCAATCTCTTCTTCAGCCGCCCACGCCCCAGACATTAAGGCCTTGAGATGAGCTTTGCGCTCACCGCTATCAAAGAGCAGAAAGCGGGCCCTTAGGCCAGCAGTCCAGTCATCGGTTGGGCCGATGACTTTCGACATCCCGGGACGGGAGATAGCACTGGGGAGAAAGGCATATTTCTGCCACTGGCTATAGCCAGCATTGAGGCTGATTTGCGGGTAATAGGGTGAGGTGGCCTCACCCACTCTTTCCCTGGCCGCGGCTTCCCGGTGTCGGGCCGCTCGATTCAGGGGATTTTGCTCAAGGGCAATTTTGATGCACTCGGCGAGGGTCAGTGGGGTTGTTGGTGGTGGTGGCGGTGGGATAGGCGGTTTGGTATCTTTCGCTGCTGCCTCGCCAAGGGGCTTGGCTTCAGAGGCCGGGCGCTGAGATCCTGCCGCGGGGCGGGATGAGGAAGGAGAATTAGAGATCGCCTCAAGGGGCTTAGAAGCGGCTACCCCATCTTTGATGGGCAGTGCCGCCGCCTTTGGCTGTGGAGAAGTGGCGCACCCTGAAAGTGCCGCTCCCAAGATAAAGACGATGGCTGGATAGAGCCATCGGGCTATGGCTTTTAATCGCTGGTAATACATGTCAACCTCCTGAAAAATTATCTTATTTTTAATTTCACCCACCGAAGCAGTGGCCACCAAGGAAGAAAACAACAGATCATTAAGATTTTTCCCATATTTTATGAAGGCCACCGTGCCTTTCTACTCCCACTTGATAGTGGAGGATGCTTTTAGCATTGGACTTTATCGTAAATATAAGTAATTGAAAATAAAAAACTTTTAAAAACTGAGATTCAAGTTAATTCTTTATATATCAAAATGACATGAAATGCCTGCATTTGCAGGCACATACAAAACCAGAAGATAAAATGTGTCCGCTAGTAAGAAAAATAATTTCCGATTAAGTCTATCGAAATAGCAGGTAACTTGCCTGCTCCAAAAGTCTCATCAGGCCAGGGTTTTCTTAAACCTCCTTGAGGCCAGCCCCAGGATGCTCACCCCCATCAGGGCTAAAGTAGCCATCTGGGGCCAGAGAATGCGCCATCCTACTCCTTTCAAAAAGATGCCCCGAATGATGACCAGAAAATAGCGCATTGGATTCAGCCGGGTGAGCCACTGGACCGCAACCGGCATATTGGCAATTGGAAAGACAAATCCTGAAAGGAGCATAGAGGGGAAGAAGAAAAAGAAGGTACTCATCAGCGCCTGCTGCTGGGTGTAGCTTATGGTGGAGATAAAAAGCCCTACTCCCAGAGTGGTCAAAAGATATAGACCTGTGGCTACAAAGAGCAGCCAAAGGCTTCCCCTGATCGGCACACCAAACCAGAAGACAGCGACCAGGGTAATTAGGATCACATCAACCAGGCAGATCAGAGCAAAGGGCACGGTCTTGCCAAGGATAAATTCGATCTGAGTGATCGGTGTAACCATGATCTGCTCTATGGTCCCAATCTCCCGCTCGCGCACTACCGCCATGCTGGTCAGCAGCAGACTGACCAGGGTAATGACAATAGCGATTATTCCAGGCACATAGAAGTTGCGGCTTTCAAGATTATCGTTAAACCAGGCACGGGTTTCAAGATCAACCTGGTTGAATTCCCTCTTTGGCTGGTTGGCCAGCAAGACTTGAGTGCGGCGGATCATAGCCTGCTGGGAAAGCTGCCCGATGAGTTTGCTGGCATAGTTTAGGATGATACCAGCGGCATTGGAGTCGGTCCCATCTACGATCAATTGAATCTGGGCCACTTTTCCAGCTAAAAGATCACTCTCAAAACCCTTGTTCAGACGGATGACGGTCTGCACCCGGCCGCGATCGAGCAGCTCCCGCACCTCTTCTTCCCGGCCGATGTAGCCTACGAGATCGAAATACTCCGAGGATTTGAAATTGGCTATCACCTGCCGGCTGGCTGGAGTGCAATCAAGGTCATAGATGGCGGTGGTAATATGTTTGACATCGGTTGTTACCGCGTAGCTCAGGGCCAGGGTCTGAATGATGGGCATAAAGAAGATGAATACTCTCATCCTCGGATCTCGAAGGACCTGAATGAATTCCTTAATCAGCATATGTCTGATGCGCTCAAACATAGGACACAATATCCTTAAAGTTTTTCGAGTTAAGTTACTCCAGTTTCTTTTTAAATTTCAGCCTGGCCAAAATAACCACACTTAGGCCAAAGAGGGCTAAGAGTGCGGCCTCAAGGCCCAGAATCTCAAGACCAACGCCTTTTAGGTAAATTCCCCTGACCAGGGTAACAAAATATCTGGCCGGAATCAGATAGGTGATAAACTGTAAAAGCCGCGGCATATTGGCAATGGCAAACACAAATCCTGAAAGCAGAAAAGAGGGCAGAAGAGTTAGCAGCATGGCCAGTTGGCTGGCCAAGAGCTGACTTTTGGTAACAATGCTGATCAAAAGCCCAAGGGAGAGCGATCCAGCCAGAAAAACAGCAGCCATGCCAAAGAGCAAAGCCGCGCTGCCCCGAAGTGGTACCCTGAAGACAAACTGTCCCATAAGTATAGCCACCAGAACATCAAACATGCCGATGGCGAAATAGGGGAGGAATTTGCCTAAAATCAGCTCTCCGGCACTGACCGGCGTTGAGATTAACTGCTCCATAGTCCCAGTTTCCCATTCCCGGGCTATGGTCAGTGAGGTCAAGAGCGCGGCCACAACCATCATGATGACCGCAATCAGCCCAGGGATGATAAAATTTCTGGATTTTAAATCGGCATTGAACCATACCCTGGGCCGAAGATCAACCGCCGGGGCAAACCCCCGGCTGCCGCTGGCCATGATTAGACTGCCCCCAGAGCGGCTGATTCGATCAATCATTACAGCTTGAGAATATCCCTGCATAACCGAAGTGGCATAGCCAATGGCAATAGTGGCTGTATTAGAGTTGCTGCCATCGGCGATCAACTGCACCCGGACACGCCGGCCCCCTCTGATTCGAGCGGCAAAGTCTTGGGGAATAATGAGGGCCAAGATAGCCTGGCCAGAATCAATCGCTTGCTCGATCTGCTGGTAGCTTTGAACATAGTCGCCGACTGAAAAATAGCGAGAGCCGCTGAACCTGCTTATGAGTTGTCGGCTCTCTTTCGACCTGCTCTGATCCCAGACAATCGTAGGCACCTTGTCCACATCCAGAGTCAAGGCATAGCCGTAGAGAATCAGCATCATCATCGGAATAGCCACCCCCATGCCAAGGCTTCGAGGGTCCCGAATGATATGAAGAAACTCCTTGCGGGTTATGGCCAGGGTCCGCCGTGGGCTCATTCTTTGGCCTCCTGTTGAGGTTTAGCGGAGCGATCTTTTTCCTCGATGAGCGAGACAAAAACATCCTCCAGGGATGGGGTGATTTTCTCAATCGACAGGAGTTGAAAGCCCTGCTTGGCAAGCAGATGGTGGATAGATTGCTCAGCGGCCACGGCATTCTCGCAGATTACATGCAGCCCTTGGCCGAACAGGGCCACCTCCTTGATGTCGCTCAGTTTCTCAATTTCAATCATGGCTTGCTGAGGTTGCTCGCAGATGACCTCCAGCAGATCGTAAGCCATAGCTGAGGTCTTAAGCTTTTGCGGTGTCCCAAGGGAGATCAGCTCACCCCGGTAGATGAGGCCAACCCGATCGCAGTATTCGGCCTCATCCATATAGTGGGTGGTAACAAAGATAGTTATCCCCCGGTGGGCCAACTCATGGATTAGGTGCCAGAAGTTGCGGCGGCTGATCGGATCTACTCCTGAGGTTGGCTCATCGAGGAAGATGATCGGCGGCTCATGAAGAATAGCACATCCCAGGGCCAGCCTCTGCTTCCATCCGCCGGACAGAACGCCTGTGCGGAAATGTCGATGTTTGGTTAGGCCGGCCATCTCAATTACCCACTCCTTGCGCTCCTTCTTTTTCTCCGGCGGGAGGCGATAGATACCGCTGTAGAAATCTATATTCTCCTCTGCGGTCAGGTCCTCGTAGAGTGAAAATTTCTGGCTCATATAGCCAATGCTAGACTTGACCTTTTCCGGCTCAGTGGCAATGTCAAAGCCAGCCACTTTTCCCCAGCCGGCGCTTGGCGCAAGGAGCCCGCAAAGCATACGGATGGTAGTTGACTTGCCGGCTCCGTTAGGCCCTAGAAAGCCAAAGATTTCGCCCCGTTCCACTTCGAAACTGATCCGCCTGACCGCGATAAAGCTGCCAAATCGCCGCTCAAGGTCTTTCACCAGAACAGCCTTTTCAGGCTCAGTGCCGTTGCAGCTGCTGCTGTTATTGTTCATTTTACTTGCTCCTTGTGTTTTGGAAAAGCTTAGTAGCGGCTTCAAATCAAAGTAGTAGTGGCTTCAAAATAGTAGTGGCTCATGATGCTCATTCTTCCTGCTCCTTGGGCTTTGAGTTATTAGGGTCGGCCGAGATGTTGCCTATCCACATCATTCTTCCTGCTCCTTAGGCTTTGAGTTATTTAGAACCGAGACGAATACATCCTCAAGGCTGGGCTTAATTGGCCTGATGCCGGAAATTTCAAGACCAGCCTGGGTCAGGAGCTGCTTTGCCCAACGGGCAGTTTTCTCAGGCTCTTTGGTCAGCAGATGAATGCGGTCGCCAAAGAGATTGATTGACTCGCCGGTCGCGGCAACATGCTCCCGCAGCAGCGATGCGGCCTGTCGGGGCTTTAGGGTAAGGATTTCAAGGATGGTGCCGCTCACCAGTCCTTTTAGCTCAGCCGGGGTCCCTAGGGCCAGAAGCTTTCCCTGGTGAATGAGCCCAAGGTGGCTGCAGCGCTCAGCCTCATCAAGATAAGCGGTTGAGATAAAAATCGTTACCTTCTCCCGAAGCAGTTGATACAGGATCCGCCAAAAATCGCGGCGAGAGACAGGATCTACACCATTGGTCGGCTCATCGAGAAAAAGCACCCTGGGAGTGTGGATCAGGGCGCAGGTTAGGCCAAGCTTTTGCTTCATACCACCGGAGAGATTGCCTGCCAGCCGCTTTTTGAAGGGAGCCAGATTGCTGAAGGCCAGGAGCTGCTCGATTTTCTCCCTCCGTTTCCGAGAGGGCACAGCGTAGATATCGGCATAAAAATTAATATTTTCGATCACCGAAAGATCAGGATAGAGGCCAAACCGCTGGCTCATATACCCGATTTTCCTCTTAACCGCTTCGGCCTCTCTCACCACATGATGGCCCGATACCCAGGCATCGCCTGAGGTTGGCTCCATGATTGAGGCCAAAAGCCGCATGGTTGTGGTTTTGCCTGCACCATCTGGGCCGACCAGGCCGAATATTTCACCCTCAGCCACTGACATAGTAAGATGGTCAACAGCAGTCAAATCCCCAAATGATTTGGTAAGAGCCAGGGTCCGTATGGCTAGACTAGATCTTGAGACCATACAGCCGCTTCCCTTCCTTGAATCATGCCCGCGTGTATCATATCACCGAATCCATGCCCCGTGTCAACGAATCTGTCATCGAATCCGTGCCACGTGCCATTTTATCTTGCCGCAATCATGCTCTCATGGATAATCATATTAACACCATATTAACACCATAAGCGATCAATCGTAAGAGAAGAGTTATAACGTTCTGATTAGGATAATCATCTCGCTTGTCCATCGTTGATGCTATTGTTGATGCTATTATAGTGCGCTATTATAGAAAGTTATAAATCTTTATGGTTTGGCACTTAATGGCCTTTTCGCTAAGTAACTATACATTAACGATAACCTTTTAAAGCCAAAATCTTAATATTGGCCTTTAGTTAGTGATTCTGTACTTAGCGAGAAAACCACTTAACTTTTATCATCGCTCTCCGGTCAGAATGCGAGCCTTGGCAGGCATACCAGGTTTTAATTCCATCTCAGGATTGGGAATATCCACCTTGATCCGATAGACAAGCTTGACCCGCTCTGTCTCGGTCTGAACGTTTTTAGGCGTGAACTCCGACTCCGAGCTGATAAAGGAGATGCGGCCCTCATACACTTTATCCGGGTAGGTATCCGTCATAACCTGAACTTTCTGGCCGACTTTTACCCGGCCAAGGTCTGTCTCATTGATATAGGCCCTCAGATAAACTTTACTCAGATCGCCAACCGTGATAACCGCTGTCCCTGGGGCAACCCGCTCTCCGGGCTCAATGGCCTCTGAGAGAACAATACCAGAAAGAGGAGATATAAGGGTAGTGTAATCACGCCGTATCTTGGCTAAAGCCAAGGCCTCCTGAGCCTGCTTGAGCCGAGCGCTGGCCTGCTCGATCTGCTCTTTTCGCGGTCCTCTCTCCAGCAGGCTGAGCCGCTCCCTGGCCTCAGCCAGTGCCTGACGGACCTGCTCGATCTGCTCTTTCCTTGGGCCTTCCTGAATGAGTTTCAACTGCTCCTCACTCTCTGCCAGCTTGGCCTGGGCTACTTCAAAAGCAGCCCAGGCGGCCTCATATTCTCGAGCCGAGATTACCTCTTTTTTAAAAAGCCGCTCCTGCCGCTCATACTCTTTCCGCAAGCGATCAACCTCAGCCCCAGCTCGCTTGACCGCAGCCTTAGCCGCAGCTATTTCCTGTGGCCGCGCTCCTGCCAGGAGCTCATCAAGCCTGGCCTGGGCCCTGCTCACCGCGGCCCTCTCGCGGGCAATCTCCTCCGGCCTTGATCCAGCCACAAGCTCAGCCAAAGCTGCCTGGGCAGCCTGGACCTCAGCCTGCCGAAGAGCCACTTCCCGATCAAATTCAGCACCCTCCAGCCAGGCCACCACCTGACCAGCTCTGACCAGCTCACCCTCTGAAACCGGGCGCTCTTCAACCCTACCGGGAACCATAAAGCTAAGCTCTGCCTCGGTAACCTCTATATTGCCAAAGACCAGGATACTGTTTGAATCAGCCGCTAAGCTCCTTCTCTGGCGAAGATAGAGATTGTAGCCTACGATGATCGACGCCACCAGGACAAACAGCAGCGGAATAAATAGCTTTTTCTTATTCTTCATTGTTCCAAAACCTCTTTCTCATTCTTCCAAAACCTCCTTATAGTGGTTCCCTTGCTAACAAAGTGCGCAAAGCCGGGCGAACATAATGTCCGCCCACCCTATAATGATTGGGTAATTGGATCTGCTTTCGCACTTAAGTTGTCTTTTCGCTAACAAAGTGCACAATTTTGGCGACCATAGGGGGCATCCCTACACTTGATAGCATAATTGATCCGCTGCGCACTTGTGTTTCGCACTTAGCGAAAGAACCATTTAGTTCAACAGCCGCTTATCTTTTCCCTTCTCCTCTTCGTTCCGACCGAGGCTCAATGCTCTGCCGAAATAGCCGCCAGGCCTCCTGGGCGTGTCTGGCTATCTCGAAGCTGCCACTACTTAAATGCCAAAAGATACATGACTGCTGCACTAATCCTAGAAACATGATTGACAAGGTCTTAGGATCAACATCCTGACGAATCTGCCCCTTCTGCTGGCCTTGAATGATAATTTTAGCCACATCAGCAAGATAGCTGCGGATGATCTCATACATTTTGGCCTTTCTCTCAGGATGGCTGACCGAAAAATCATCCGAGAAAATAAGCCGAGCTATGGCCTGATTTTTCTCCACTATTTGTATATGGCGCATCAGAAGGGCCTCAAGTTGCTCCAGGGGGGCTTGCGCATCTTGCCGAGCCGCCATAATCAGGCTAAAGAGCCTATTCTGAATAAGGTCAATCACTGCCTCAAGCAGCTCATCCTTGTTCCTGAAGTGTCGGTAAATCGCTGACGGCACAAGGCCAACCCGACAGGCTACCGCAGCCAGGCTCAAGCCTCTCATACCCTGGCTGACCAATAGCTCCAGGGCGGCCTGAGCAATTTGCTCCTGTCTGACTTCAGTAGTTAGCTTCTCAGCTCTCATCTGGCTTCTCAGCTCTCATCTGGGATAACTCTTGTCTATGTCTTGACCCGTCTTGTATATCTTGATTATGTCTCGGATATATCTTATTGATTATATAGATTATATCTTGCATTTCTTACCTTCCTTGCGGCTTATCCTTGTCTTATACTTGCGGCTATCCTTAAACTTTGCGGCTTCTATCCTTGCGGGCAGTTTCTACCGAACCTGGCCGCAAATCCCAATCACTCATTCATTCCTTATCCCTTCCTGACACCTTACCAGTGGTACCCAGGGAAGCCCGCCATCATCTATTACCTGGAAGGTAATGTTTTTATTGGTTGCCTCTATTACTTTTACCCTTAGTGACTTAAAGGTGATCTCATTTTCTCTTCCAAGGTCATACTTTAATTCCTGATAGAAGGCGGGCCGGGCCATATCATCGACATATTCGCGATAAGAAATAGTTATTACCTCACCAACCCTTTCAGTGTAGATGAGCTCTGCTTTGAAAGAGCCGCGGCCACTATGGATTGGGATAAAAGAACCTGCTGCTGTTTCTTCAAATAGTTTAGGTCTGGCAATTCCAAGATATACTCTTTTTTAACTAACTGAGAGGCTGAATCCGGCAAGTTCCAGAAAGGAGAATCTCCTCTCGCCTGCTTAGAATCTGAATGGAATAATCTTAGGATAAATTCCCAAAGCAATAACTTCCGCATCAATTTCCAGGCAGGGGCTTCCTTTCCTCTATTTTCTCTTATCCAAGGGTGCTTGTCTGCTAACTCACCATTTGGGGTTATCTCTATACATATTTCAGGATGATAATTAGGCGGTGAGCAAACAAGGTAATTGTGACCATAGGTATAGCGGGCAAACCAGATTTGATCAGGAGTTATAGGAGGGGAATCTTTAGTTGTTCCTTCGGCTATTCCTTTCCGGGCTAAATAAGAGCGTACTCCATAAGAAAAGGGATAGACAATAGGTGGAGGTTGATATTTATACCTTGGTTTATAGGCTGGATAAGAACAAGCATTATAAACTACAATCATGGGAAATCCTGTGTTAATGGTATAAGTTGTCCCTAATTGATAACTACTCCCAGCTTGGGGAAATGGGAGAAAGGGTTTTGGGGTGCATCCGGCTAGCGTATAACTTAAGCCTATGATAATTATAGCAATGTTTCTCACCAAATTCTTTTTCCTCCCTCTTTTTGCCGCATCCCCCCTTACGCTGCCAGAAAATTTTATCTTTCTCTATTTGTGAATATTAATTCACAATTATAAATAACAAAAAAGGTCTTGTCAAGAAGAAAAAATACCGAAAAATAAAAAGAAAAAGAAAGGAATGAAAAGAAGGGAAGTAGGTTTTGATTCTAAAAGCTGAGGAGGTTTTATGAGAGGAGGAATCAGGGTATGAGTATAAAAAAATTGATGGAAGGTGTCTACTGGGTTGGGGTCGTTGACTGGGCACTTCGGCATTTTCACGGCTTTGAGCTCTCGACGCATCGGGGCTCAACCTATAATGCCTATCTTATCGTTGATCAAAAGGTCGTGCTGGTAGACACTGTCTGGAGCCCTTTTCAAAATCAGTTGATCGACAATATCAGCCAGATTATTGATCCAGCCAGAATCGACCTCATTGTGGCTAATCATGCCGAGGTTGACCATTCGGGAGGATTGCCAGCAGTAGTGCGCCACGCTCCCAAGGCCCAGGTTATAGTCTCTCCAAAGGGGGCGGAAAGCATTGAAGGGCACTACCATCAGCCGTGGAATTTCAAGGTGGTGAGAACAGGTGATCGCCTCAATATCGGCAGCAGCGATCTTATGTTTATCGAGGCTCCGATGCTTCATTGGCCAGACAGCATGTTCACCTACCTGACTGGGAAGAATATCCTTATGCCTAACGATGCCTTTGGTCAGCACTATGCGACTGGCTTTCGATATAATGATGAGGTAGATCAGGAAGAACTCTACCAGGAAGCCCTCAAGTATTACGCCAATATTCTAACTCCATTCAGTAAGCTGGTTAGCAAAAAGATTGATGAGGTGCTGGCCATGAATCTGCCCATTGATATCATTGCTCCCAGCCACGGGGTGATCTGGCGAAAAGAGCCGCTCCAGATCGTCAGAAAATACCAGGAGTGGGCTGCCCAGATCCCCGAAAAGAGCGCAGTCATTCTCTATGATACCATGTGGGAAGGCACTCGGCGGATGGCTGAGGCTATTGGCTATGGCCTGGCCGATGAGGGCATTCCCTACAAGATATTCCACATGGCTGTTACGGATAGAAACGATGTTATTACTGAAATTTTCAAGACAAAAGCGGTGATTATCGGATCCCCAACCCTGAATAATGGTCTTCTGCCAACCATAACCCCAATTTTGGAAGACCTCAAGGGCTTGAAGTTTCAAAACAAAATTGGGGCTGCTTTCGGAACCTACGGCTGGAGCGGGGAGTCGGTCAAACTCATTGAAGAGCACTTTGGTCGCTGCCGCATTCCAGTGGTTGCTCAGGGTGTGCTGGCCAAATGGCAGCCAAAGGAGCCGGATCTTGAGGCTTGCAAAAATCTTGGCCGCACCGTAGCTGCTGCGGTCAGGGAGGGATAGAGAGCGCGGAAACTGGATAGTATTGATGGTATGGTATTGTTGATGATTGTTGCTGGCCTTGAGCAGACTTGACCTTTTTCTGCCCCCCTCTGGCCCTGTGGGATAAGGGTTTATGCAGGACTGAGCTATGAGGACTGAGTGGTGAGTACTCCGGCCCGCGGGACTGAATACTCTGACCCGCGGGATAAGGTGTTCTGCGGGACTGAGCTATGAGGATTGAGTGCTGAAAATGGCCATGAGCATAAAAACGGCTGCAAAGCCCTAAAAGCCTTAGAAAAGCAGCCCAGATAAAAGCAGCACAAGGCAGGGTAGACTTTTCTATCCCGCCTTGTGCAGTGTAATTATAGTCAACCAAGAGAAAAATTTAACCCTGCCACACACAAGCTAGCTTTTACCCTCTTTTTGTAGCTTTTACCCTCTTTTTTAATCCTGCAATTCCTAGCAAGCCCGGGGCAAGAAAGAGGAGGCAGGTCAAGGGCTTTCCTACAGGGACATTAAGCGGTGGGGCTCCCCTGCCGGTAAGTGAAATGGTTAGGGTAGGAGTGTCAGGGTCATCCGAGGATATGCTCAGGGTGGAGGCCAGCGCTCCTGCTGATGATGGGGCAAAGGTGATGGCCAAGGTGCCGCTGCCACCTGGGGGAATGGTTGGGGATAGGGTCCCGCAGGGAGATGAGCCTCCATTGATATCCAGATGAAAGTTTGTCGTATCTGAGAGGGCTATATTTGAGATGTGAAGATCAGCAGTGCCGGTATTTGATATGGTAATAACCAGGGGAGAAGATGAGCTCCCTACAGGTATGCTCCCAAAGTCATGACCTTGAGGAGATATGGCAATATTGGGCAAAAGCAAAGTGGCATACTTTAGATCGCCATTTGTGTAATCATAGTAGCTGATATGAGCCTGGCCTGATTGATCCAAGGCAATTGAGGTGTATTGGCCGACATCGCCGGTGCTATCTAGGGTGAAGGTTTGCCATGAGCCAGAGGCATTAGTGGCATACTTTAGATCGCCATTTGTGTAATTATAGTAGCTGATATGAGCCTGGCCTGATGAGTCTATAGCAATTGAGGTATATCGGCCGACAACGCCTGTGCTATCTAGGGTGAAGGTTTGCCATGAGCCAGAGGCATTAGTGGCATATTTTAGATCATCATTTGTGTAATTACAGTAGCTGATATGAGCACGGCCTGATGAGTCTATAGCAATTGAGGTATATCGACCGACATTGTTGGCGCTATCGATGGTGAAGGTTTGCCATGAGCTGGCTACGGCAGCCTGGGCAGCGAACATGCTAAAGGTAATGAGAGTTAAGATTGCGGTTTTTAACCAATTTTTTTTGCTCATACTACCTCCTAAAATTTGAAATTTCAATATCTTATTCAATATGTTAAGATTAAAATTTAATAAATTAAAAATTAATTTTTAACTTTAATTAAAGTTAAGCAATTTTAATGCCATTGATAGAAGTAATATAATTATTATTTCTTAATTATCAATAATATTTATTAAGATAATATATTAATTTATTTAATTAAATATTAATTTTGTTTTTATATTTTCATTATTCTAGACCTTGACGAAAATGATGAAGAGTTAAAAGAATTATTTATATTTCAAATACTTATAAAAATTTAAAAATATAGATATTAAATAAAATTATGAAAAAAAGTACATAATTATGAAAATTATTTCACACTGCTAGATTTAAATGTTTCTATCGCTAAGTGGTCCTCTCGCCAAATGGTTCTTTCGCTAAGTGCTTAACACAAGTGGGCAGCGGATCAATTACGCTATCAATTGTAGGGGTGAACCTTGTGCCGCCGCAGCTTGCGCGATTTATTAGCGAAAAGAACCACTAACGCGGCCCCCCTGCTCTGTAGGTGCCGACGATTGAACCACAGAGGCGGGATAAGATGCTCAAGCAACTCTCCTGCGCTGGAGGTGCCGACGACCTCATCTTAATAAGGTATGGATAAAAATTTGAGGTATGAAGAAAAGGTATGGAGAAATTGAAGAAGAGGTATGGAAAAATATAGAGAAGAAGCTTTTGGGGCTGATCACCAGCTCTTGATTTCCACCTTGACTTATGCTAGCTTAAACTCTGATAAGAGTGTTTTTCTGATTATTGACCACTCTATCAATAAGACTCTATAAGACATAAGACTCTATCAAGAAGGTAAATATGCTTTTGCACCATCAATTTATCGCTATAGCCAAAAAATATCCCCAAAAGCTCTTCATCATTGACCGCAATACCAACAGGCGGCTCACCTACTCCAAGGCTCTTTTGGCCTCTTTTATTTTGGCTGATAAATTTAAGGTCTGGGAGCCCGGCTTTCTTGGCATCATGATTCCAACCTCCGCGGGTTGTGCTTTAGCTACTTTGGCTACCCTGATGAGTGGGCGGACACCGGTGATGATCAACTATTCAACCGGAGCTGCCCATAATGCTGAATTTGCCCAGAGAAAATGCGGCTTTGAGACCATCATTACTTCCAGGGCACTTTTGGAGAAAATAAATTGTCCCCTGATCAAGGGAATGGTCTTCATCGAAGATCTCATGGACAGCATCTCAACCCTGGATAAAGTCAAAGCGGCCTTGAAGGCGCGATTTCCGCTGCCGCTTATCCTGATGAGCGTTCATCGGGGCGATGAGGATGATAATCTGCTCATTCTGTTTACTAGTGGCAGTGAACGAGAGCCTAAGGCTGTACAGTTGACTCACCGAAATATTGTCTCAAATATCGAAGGGCTGACCGAAATGTTTGGATTTTCGGAAAAAGACAGCGTGCTGGCCAATCTGCCTTATTTCCATGTCTTTGGCCAGACGGCTAATCTGTGGCTGCCGGTTTATCACGGAATGACGATTATCGCTTATGCTAATCCCCTTGACTATAAGACTATATGCAGCATTGTACGTGAGGAAAAGCCAACCCTGATGGCCGGAACTCCATATTTTTTCAAAGGCTATCTTCACAGATCAAAACCTGGTGATTTTCAAAGTCTGCGAGTGGTCATAACCGGCGCCGATCGCTGCCCCGAGGCGCTGCGCCAAGGGTTTATGGACAAACACAAGATAGCGCTCCTTGATGCCTACGGGACCACAGAGACCTCGCCAGCCATTTCCGCTAATACCCCTGAGTTTAACCGGCCTGGAAGTGTTGGTCGGCCTCTTCCCAATATTCAGGTGAGGATTGAAAATTATGAAACTGGCAGGGAATGCGCTGCCGGTGAGATCGGCAGGATTCTGGTCAAGGGGGCCTCAGTGATGAAAGGATACCTCAATGACTTTGAGGAAACCTCGCTTCACCTGCGCAATGGCTGGTATGATACTGGTGATATGGGGTTCATGGATAGGGATGGGTATCTGTGGCATGTAGGCAGATTGAAGCGGTTTGTTAAAATTGGTGGAGAGATGATCTCTCTGGTTTGGGTTGAGTCTGTGCTGGAAAAGCTACTTCCAGAGGATGTCTCCTGCTGTGTGGTGGAGGTTCCCGATGCCCAGCGGGGCAGCAAAATAGTAGCTGCGGTTACCCGCAAAGTCGATGAAAAACGCATTCTGGAGCAGATGGCCAAGCAGCTTCCCAATCTAGCCCTTCCGAAACAGTTCGTGGTGATTGATGATCTTCCGAGCATGGAAAATATAAAGACAGACTTTCGAGCTGTTTCGGAAATGGTACGTGGCAGACTGGCAAAGTAGTAAAACCTCTTGGTCAGCTTGGCCAAGGCTTACCGAAGTTTTTACCAGACCTCGCCGCATCTTTACCAGACCTGGTCGCGTCTTTATTGTCGCATCTATCTTTACCAGATATCGCCGCAAAAGTTTTGGAATTTGCAATAACTACACCGATCTGCCTGCTTTGCCTGATCAGCGGGTAGCTGCTCTCTTTGAAGCATCTGCCGGATAGAAGCGACTGTCTCCAGCACCCCCTTTTTCAGCTCACCGCTTAGGTGAACAATCTCAACATCCTGGCAAGAAAGCGTATAGACAAAACCTTGACTGACCACTATTCCGCAAATATCCTCTAGCAGTAAGGCATAAGCTGCCATCTGATAGAGGCGGCTTTTTGATAATTTCGGCTGATCTTGGCTTCTAATCTCGACTCTGATCTCAACTGGAAATAGCCCTTCGCTGGATTTGATCACCAGATCTGGCTGTCCGCTCAGCCCTAGTCTTGAAGATATCAAGATGGGGCGAAAGAGACTCTCTCCTTCGTCCAGGCGATATTTGGCCAGTTTTCGCCGATGCTTGATCTGGCTGAAAATATTCTCTACTGTATTCTGAAGTGTATTCTGAAGTCTATCCTGAAAGCAGGCATGAGAATTACCCTTGTGCTCAGGGAGAATTCTGGGGATCGCAGTACTCCCGCCTCTCTCCTCTGAATTACCCTTATGCTCAGGGAGAATTTCGTCTGCTGGCCAGGGTACGCTCCCTTGCAGTGGGTCTTGGCTGCTCGCTCGATTCATTCCATCCACCACTGGCCAGGGAGCAGACATGAGATAGTTAAAAAACACTAGCCGTGGACAGTCAAAATATTTTTTAATATCATAAATATTAAGGATTATCATAGGTCTTAATTACCTTGGGTCTTAATTACCTTGGGGACTTTAATTATTTTGATCTTGAGGCATCTCACCATTTGAAGCGAAAAGGTTTGTATCTGCCCTCGCCCCTGAGAAAAGAGGCTAGATGGCGGCTCTGAATCTGGATTATTGATCTGATCTGATATTCTCGCTCTTCATAGAATTGCGTTGATTCAAGTCTGTCTAGGATCTTTTGGCTAATTGACTTTCTTGTTTCCGAATCCAGCCACCCATTTTGCAGGCGACGGATCTCTCCGAGGCTAACATGACTGAGGATTGGCAGATCCACTACCGGCTGGACAAACTCTTCGGCCAGATCAAGCACAAGCGAGATACTGCCTGGCTGGCCCACATGGAGAAAACCTGCAAAGGGCTCAAGCCCAGCCTGGAGAGCTGCACCCCAGACTTGAGAATACAAAAGACCGCGTCCGTAGTTGAGCATCAAGCGTATGGACTCTGTGGTCTGCTGGTTAACTTGCCCCAGGAATTCTAACTTTTGGTCGATAATTTTTCTGATCGCCTCCCAATACATTCTCTCTGCTTCCTGCTCAAGCTCGATCAGCACGGCCCGGACTGCATCGATACGCTCTGCAGTGATCTTTTTGACCTTTCCCCTTATAGCTTCGATGGACTGGGCAAGTTCATAGACATTTTCTGCCCGCAGGGAATCTTTTATTTTTTTATGGAAGTGGAGAAGCAATTTTTTTTGATTATATAATTTTGCGGATAATACGATTTTACTAACCTCAACTCCGCGCTGGTCGCCAAAAGCCATGATCTGCTCTCGTCGGGTAGCACTGATCGCGGTCAGCAGGGGTGAGCTAATCATAGCCAGCGGTCTTCCCATTGTCCCCAGCAGACTGAGTCTGATCCCACGCTGGCACAGATCAACAATCAGTTCGCTTGAGACCAAAACTCCTGTTGAAGAAATGATGACTTCACTCAGCTGGTGCAAAGGGAAGGCATAAATGATTTTACCCTTCTTGCTGACGATCATCTGATCAGTGGATTTTTCGATCGATGTTCCGCTTCCAGAAATGAGGAGTTGAGAGGAATTTTTATTTTTGACTATCGATATCCCCGCATCGATGATCATTTCCTCTCCTTCGTTCGGCTCCCAGTGAATCCCGATGGGGATTGGATCAGGCGTATTGGTGAAAAGCGCTAATTGACGGGGATGATAAATCTTGCCCGCTGGAGCTGGTGATATCCCAAGGGGCATTGGGTAGACTTTAGGTATGATCTTGGCCTGCATAGCTTTTTCTCCCTCTCTAACGTTTGCTATAGAGCCAATAAATTATTATTAATATACCATAATAATAATCTAAAATAAAATATTTTTTCAATATAAAAAGAAAATATTGATGAAGATTTTTCTCCTATCTGATAAGGTAACCTATTGATAACAAATGGATCAGGGCAGGATGCTTAGTGATTCTTTCGCTAAGTGCAAGAGCAGATCCAATTACCCAATAAATTGTAGGGGGTACCTAATCAACTATAGAGCTTGGAGAAAATACCCTAAAAGTAACATAAACATAGGCCTAGCACATCAGATGTTCCCCATATTTAAAATTAGGAGAAGTAGATAAGCTGCAGGGGAAGGGTATTGAGGTAAAAGACAATAG
>JAILZY010000115.1 GCA_023512255.1 bacterium
CTGCCACTGACCTTGGAACAGTCGGCTGGGATCAGTACTACGGCTATGGCTTGGTTAATGCCTACTTGGCCGTGCTGCAAGCACCATAGTTTTTCGCTTTCATTTATTAGTGGTCTTTTTATTAGAGCTACACTTTTGCAGAAATTTCTTAGCGCCTTGACATCCTTAGAAAGTTATCTCTAATAGCAAATCCAGTAAAATCAAGGCCTTGGAGAAAAAGTGCAAAACATAGTATTAGTGGTCTTTTCGCTAATAAAGTGCGCAATAAGGGCGGACACAAGGTTTGGCCCTACAATTGATAGCTTAATTGATCCGCTGCGCACTTGTGTTACGCATTCAGCGAGAAAACAACTAAGGAGAGCAAAAGTAAATCCCTAAAGAGAGAAAAAGGCACCTCCCTTCTTTTACTGAAAGGTAGAGAAGGGAGGTGCCTGAAAAATAAGCAAAAATTATAATCAGCGAAAATAAGCAGCGCCGCGCTAAATAATCGGCAACAGGCTAGTAAGCCCTGTGGATGAAGCCGGCGCAGTGGGAACAATGGTGGTAGTCGATATGGTTTGGGTTTGAGTCCAGGGGGGACCGGTTGGGATGGCTAAAAGAGCGGGCAAAAGCGTAGCCAGAGCTGTAGGAGCTGGAGCAGTCGGAACAGTAGCCACGGCCGTTGGTGCTACGGGAAGTGAGGCAATAGGCACGGCACTCACATTTACCACCGACAGGGTGGGATCAAAGATAATGGTAATTGTTGCCGCAGCAAAACGCGTCGGCAAAATGGTGCCCATTGGGGCAAGGAGAGGCCGGGGCGGAGCAATCCGCAAAGAGGGCATACCCAGAGGAGCAGGCAGAAAAGGTGCAGGTGCATAAAACGGATTGGCTGGTGGCATATAGAAAAAAGGAGCCCGAACTCCCCCGAAAGCTCCCGGCGCTACCATTTGAGCTGATCCAAAACCAAACGAGAACAATAAAGCCGCGGTGGTAAAGAGTAATGAGATCCACTTTCTCATCGTTTTCCCTCCTTTGATACAATCTTTGATTATTTTCCTAGAATAGATGAATCTGCTTTAAACTTGATGTGAAAAATACAAATTCTAGGGATGCGCTCTTTATAATAATTAAATATAATTATGCTCTAAATATTATCTATAATCTCAGTGTTCACCTCCTGTAGCCAAAAATTAAAATGCCAAAAAACGGATAATACACGCTTACCAACTCTCCTGCTGCTTCACGGTCTCCATAAGCATTCGAGCTTGGATATTGTCCGGCTCAAGCCGAAGAACCTCTTCTAGCTCTTGCAGCGATTGGCGATAATCCCTCCGGTATATGAGAGCCAGAGCCAGATTATAATGAACCTTTGGATCCTTCGGGGAAAGCTGTGCCGCCTTCTGCCATAGTTCTATGGCCTTTTCATAGTCTCCCTTTTTATAGAAAGCAGTACCAAGATTGATCATTGCTTCTGGATGGGCCGGAGTGCGGTTAAGGATCTTTTGCCATGATTGGATCGCCTCATCAAGATTATCCTGCTTGAGATAGGCAGTGCCGATATGTAGGTAAGCCTCATTTGAATTAGGATCAATCTCAATCACCTTTTTCCAAAGAGCGATAGCCTCGGGATATTTCTCTGTCTGAAAGTTAACCGCGGCCAAATTCAGCAAGGGGACAGGATCACGAGGGGCAAGCCGGTGAGCTTTCTCCCATGCCATGATCGCCTCTTGGGCCTTGCCAAGTTCATCATAGAGAACGTGTCCCATAAGCAGGTAAGCCTCAAGGTTATTTGGGTCAATCTCGGTCGTCTTCCTAAACCAGGATAGAGCCTGGTCGAAGGAGCGAAGGTTAGTGTAAGTTTTGCCAAGGGAAAGAGAGATGTCCGATCGGAATGGTGCCAACCTGATGGCGGTTTCAAAAGGATCAACCGCACTTTTATACTCTCCTTGAGTGAAGTAGGTAAGTCCAAGGTAATTCCAGACCTCAGGATTGTTCGGAGCCAGCCTGGTGGCCTGAAGGTAGATCTTTTTAGCCTCTTCCAGCTCTCCCTCTTTGAAATAAGTCGTTCCGAGATTGACTAAAGCATCTGCATAGTTTGGCCGCAAACTGAGGGCTTTCCGAAAGGCATCTTTTGCTTTGGAGTAAGAGGATTGCGCTAAATAGAGGCTACCAAGGTTATTCTGGACTTCGGCACTGTTTGGGTCTATGGCTGCTGCCTGGGAAAATTCTCGCAGAGCCTCTTCAAACCGTGAGCGGCGAAAGTATACCACTCCAAGGTTATTGCGAGCCTCAAGGTGTTTTGGCTCAAGCTTCAGAGTATCCATGAAATGTTGGTATGCCTCATCTAGCTCTCCCTTCTCAAGAGCTATTTCCCCAAGGAGATTTTTAGCATCACTATAGTCTGGATCAAGCTCAAGGGCTGATTTGGCTGCTGAAATAGCTTCATCCTTTTTCCCCATCTCCCTATAGACCATGCCGAGGTTATAATAAACATCAGCATATTTTGACTCTTGCAGGGCGAGCTGAAATTCTTTCATTGCCTGCTCAAGTTGACCTAACTGATGGTAGATAATCCCAAGGTGGTTTCGAGCCTCCAGATAGCCTGGCTGCATGGCCAGAAGATGTAAGAATCTATCCCTTGCCTGCTCAAATTTACCCATCTTTTCCTCTACACAGGCAAGGTAGAAGGTAGCTGAGAGATTTTCTGGATTTACATCGATGATCTTTTTAAATTCATTATAGGCTAGCTCATAAGACTCAAGATAATAATAAGAAAGTCCTCGATCTATCCCATCGATCAAATGGATCATATCCTTGGGATCAGCCCGCTTTTGAGAAGCTTTGGCTGCCTTATCCTCCTCTTTGGCTTTGGCGGCTCGAAAATAGCCAAGGCTTTCAAGCCGCCGTAAAGCAGTCTCATCCTGGATAAGTTTTGGATGCTGCTTTTCCTTTTGCAACTTTTCCTTTAAGAGCGAAAGTTTCTTTTCCCACTCATTGGCCAGATCGGGTTTAGTAGATAGAAGATTGCGGTCTTCAGCAGAATCTTCAGCCAAATGGTACAGTTCAGATTTAGGTGCCTGGATATATTTCCAGTCCTCCGTTCTTATCCCCTCAATTCGGCTCCAGCCGAAATTAAGCTCTGGATACAATGTTTCACAGAAGATTTCCTGATGGAGAGTCTGACATTTCCCCGAAATTAGGGGCAGGAGGCTTTTGCCTGGCAGGTGGCTTAAGGAAACCCCCTCAGGCTGGATCGAAAAAAGGTCCATAATGGTTGGGAAAATATCCAGGGTAGTAACCATTGGAGATATTTTTTTATGTTTTATTGTTTTTGAGACGGGCACAAGCCCTGAGGGCGCCTTGATGATCAGAGGAACCCGCAAGGTTGTCTCATAGATAAAAATCGTATGCGTGGCCTCCCCATGCTCACCCAGCCCCTCACCATGATCTGCTGTCAGAATGACCACTGTCTTATCCCATACCCCCATCCTCTTAAGCCCATTGAACAAATCCCCAATGCACTTATCCGTATAGGCGATTTCCCCATCATAGAGGTGATGCTTATATTGCTCCCTGAAGGGAGAGGGAGGGAAATAAAGAGCGTGTGGGTCAAAATAATGGACCCAGAGGAAAAAAGGCTGACTATGACTTTTTTCCAGCCACCTGAGGGCAGATTGGGTAACTTCCTCAGCTCGCCTTTCACTGTCAAGGGGGCTGGCACTCGATCGCTTCTTTCTCGGCAGAGAGTCATTATATTCATCAAACCCCTGACTCAAGCCGAACATGGAGTTTAAGACAAAGGCGCCGACACAGGCCCCGGTAAGATATCCCTGTGACTTCATGACTTCGGCCAGGGTGAGGGCACTGTCTGGCAGAAGAAAATTGCCGTTATTTTGTATCCCGTGCTGAATTGGATAAAGGCCAGTCATGATCGAAACATGCGAAGGCAGAGTGATCGGAACCGGAGTCAGGGCATGGGTAAAGAGAATACCTTCCGAGGCCAGAGCATCAATGGCTGGAGTCTTTACATTCTGGTAGCCATAGCAGCCAAGGTGATCGGCCCGCAGGGTATCAATTGTAATGAGAAGAAGATTATACTTTGATTTTTCCCCAGCCCCTTGAGCCGCAGCTTCACTCAAAGAAAGAGGACTTACTAGGATGAGCAAAAAGAGAAGCAACCAAAGATGAGAAAATGAAAATGATAATGATTTTTTGAACAAAAGTTTTCGCCTTTCCATGACCAAAATACCTTACCCTTAGCAATATCAATTTAGCAATATCAATATAGTGGGCCACAAGGAACAAGGGGCAGGGCTTCCATCTTGGTCACCCTGCCAGAATCCCTTATTCAGACCATGATAATTCAGACCATAATGTGAATGTGCTTGCCGCAGTGCACGGAACCTAAAATATAACCGGAGCTTGCAAAGTCAAATCAAATACTCCTTCATCCAGGATCGGGATATGAGTGCCTTCTACCGTGTAAAAACCTGTCATTGTTGTTGGTGAGGTAAGAATACAGGTCATAACCATACTATATCCAGTAGATAGGAGCCCACTGAGCGAGATAACGTTGTTTACCTTTACCCCATCAACACTAAATGGGATGCTGGCGTACTTGCTGCCAGCAAAAACAGCAGTCCCAAGTACCGTTCCCAAGAGGGGATCAACAACGATATTCAGCGTCATCGGCCCGGTATGCCAGAGAACAATATAGGCGATATAGGTACTGGTCCAGGTACCCACCCAGGTCCCTGACTGGGCAGCCGTACGGGTTGGGGTGGTAAGGGCTGTAGTCGTAGGTAATGTTACCGGAGTAGGAAGAGGAGCAAAGGGGAATGTGGGAATAATCGGGTAGTAACTTGGTGTGAGCAGTGGATTAAAAGTGGTTGAAAGCAGTGAGGCAAAAGGATCAAAAAGAGGGTAGCTGCCCGCAGCTACTCTATAAAGGCCAGGAGAGAAAACATAGGGATTGAAGAATCCTCCATAGCCTACAGCTGTATTGAGAGGAGGCAAGGTGCCAGCAGTATACTGCGCATAACTTGATAATACCCAGATTATGGATAGCGAAATGACAGCAGTGAAGAATAGCAAAACAATACTTCTTTTCCCTTTGGTCATAATAACCTCCTTTCTTATTACCTTATTATAATAAGGTCTTATATCTCTAATATCTCTCACAAAAACCCGGTTCGCAGGCTTTGTCAGGCTGTAAATTCCTCAAGATTCATTTTGGTGAATCTTGAGGAATTTACGTTTACACGCCTCCTTATCAGATAAATAAATTCGATAATACAGCAAAAAGGAGCGGATTAGCTGTACTTATGGCTGCTGGCGAATAAAGTGCCTGAGCATAGAGTGAAGCCAGAGTCGAAACGATTGGACTTACTGTCGCTGTAGTAGTAGCCGCCGCCGTAGTAGCAGGAGCTACTGTGGTTACTGACACCGTACCAGTGGTTGGGTTAGTAATAATAATCGTTGTCGCCGCAGGTGCCCTGGTTACAGGAGCCGCTATAGGATCAATAAAATAGGGATAAGGCTGTATAAAAAATGGCGGAGGAACAGGTGGTGCGTAAATTGGCACGATCGGATAAAAATATGGATTTGCGGACCAGGGGAAGAAATAGGGTACTTGGGCCGCACCTGTTGATGACAAAGAAAAAATGACCATCATGCAGAAAATAACTATCTGAGAAGTTAATGCCAAACCTCTCGCCCCTTGCTGTTTTGACATTGCTTTAGTCCCCTTACTTAGCTTCTAAAGAAGCAATGTTGATAAATAACCAAATAATAATGGATTAGCTACAGAAAGAGGGCTCTCATAGAGGGCACTTGCGTAGAGTACACCTAAAATCCCTAACAGAGGTGCGGGAGCCGCGGTTGTGGTCGGCACTGTTGTGCTGACCACTGTGGTGGTCGTAGTGGGCGTAACCACAGTCGGAGCGCCAATGACCAGGGAGCCGGCTGTTGGGCTTACCGCGGTAATCCCTGGGGAAAGAATAATGGTCGCCTGAGGTGCTCTGATGTAGGGTATTGGCGCAATCGGATAAAATATGGGCGCTGGATAGATAGGAACAGGAGCATAGAAAGGTACAAGAGGGGGATAGAGAAATTGACATGCCCCTTTCTGGAGAGCTACTCCGAAAGTAAATACACAACATAGAGCAGAAATGAGGAGTAATTTTTTAGTAAAACTCATAAAATAGCTCTTACTGCGCATATTGTAACTCCTAACACTTCAATATAAAGTTGTGTGAAATAATTATTCAAGTTGAAGTTTTATAGAAAAATTATAACCTGTTAAAATAACCCTCCTTCTTCCTATACCAATAGCCTACTCATTCCTCCAAAGATAAGAATAGGGTTAGCAGAACAAGGGTAGTTGGGGTCAGAGATAGGGTACCCAAAGGTGCGGCTGCGGTAACTGTAGGGGTTGTGGGTAACAAAACGATGGTTGCCGCGGCAGCTCTTGTGGCCGTAGTCGGAAGAGACAGATAAGGATCAAACAGCGGGATTGTGGGATATATCGGAGCAAACACAGGATATGGCGGAACATAAGGATAGAAAGGTACGGCTGCAAAAGGTACGGCTGCGTATGGTGGAACATAGGGAAGAAATTGAGCACTAGCCTGAGTTGAAGCCAATAAATTAACCGCTATAGTAAAGATAATAGCGCAACTTACGTATTTCAAAGAAAATTCTTTCATAGTGAATAATCTCCTTTTAGCTTAGTTTTTAAGAGAGAATATACACATGAAATTAAAAAACTGAGAATTAAGGATGGTTGGCATCAATCGATATGGCTACAGGCATAAGTACCAAAATCTAACACCCGGATAACTATACGTACCTTTATTGATCATAAAAAGTATCTGAAATAGCTACCTACCAAATTGGGGGTACCTACTTTGAGCTCTTACTCACCCTCAATGCATCTTGAAAAATGGACAGCAAATTCACCCATAATTCAAAAGATTGTCAGTAAGGTAAGGATCATGTAAATCTGCCTATAAACTCACCAAACCATACCTTGGCACTTACTTTGCATATTAATAGATTGCATACAAAAGGTCCCAAACTTTCTGTATGTATCACGAAGGTCATCGGTATTAATATGATCCGTCCATTGAAAATACCGGTGACCTTTTTTATCAACCCTTCTTGCAAAAATCACCTCCTTATCTACTATAAGCCCATATAATTACATACTTATAAGCACAGATAAAGCATATAAAAAGGTTCTTCTTAGTATAAATTATTCTCTCCTCATAACCAGGAGAGCGGTCTCTATCACCTCCCTTTCTCTAAAAGTTCTCTAAAAGCATTTTGTTAAAAACTTCTCCTTCGAGCACTTTCCTTATTATTTGGAGAAGGCTCCTAGCCTCTCACCTCCTTTCTTTGCCTATTTATCCATATCCCCGCTCTCTTTTTACAGATAAAGAGAGTTTTTCTTGAGGCTACAGATGTTCCCCAGCTCTTCCTCCCTCTTGGGAGAGGCGAGGGGAGTGAGATTTGGCTTTCACACCTAGCAAGAGGCATACATAATAGCCTACTATGCTTGTTGGCACCCTAAACAAATAGCCTACGCTAGCACCCTAAAGCAAGCCGTGGCAGCGCGCACCCTAAGTAAGAGGAGCTTAGGGCGAGCTCTGGAAACAAGAAGGTCTCACTTTGATCAACAGGAAGAGCGGGCTGTCTGCCTGAGCTTTCTTTGGCTAAGGTAAATGATGGAGGAGAAGTGGAGCCCCTGGATCAACATCACATTGGTTAAGTTATTCATAAAAAAGGAAAAAGATGAAATCATGGCTCGCTGTCGCTTTAAAGATTGCTCGGATATAGTATGTTAGCTAAACAGAGAAAACCACAAAAACATCCCAAATATCAATGAATAAGAAATCAATGCATGAATTTATCAATGCATTATTTCCCATTCCCTGATCCTGATTGGGCTTTCTCTGATTGATAAAACAAAAATTAACTTAATTTTTTGAATTGCTGGGGTGTAAAACTGGGGTATCTAATTCGGATAATTCTATTCTTAGATAGAATAGAAGCTACAGAGCCGTCACCCGGCAACCTTGCCAAAACCCGGGCAAGTCTTCTATAACTTTTCTTTACTAAAATCTTTCTTTACTAATTCCTTATGCTTATGGAGATGCAAATTTCATGCTCATATGGAAAAGTTAAGGAAATTCTTGCATTTCTTCCCTGAAATGCTCAATCGGATAATAGGCTTAACTTATTGATTTATCATTATGATATTTATCACTTAAAGTTGGTCTTACCCTTAGGGTGGGGTGAATTATGACTTGAAGTCAAGACCTGAGCTGGTTTTCTCATTGAAGAGATTAAAATTTTATGTATTCCCTTACACAGAGTAATTAGCAATTATGAAGGAATGCATCATCTAACCATCTGTTAATAAACTGAAAACTCTTGTCTGCTAGATTATGCATTTTTTTGCATATCTCATTCATACTATGAATGAGACAGAACAGCTTGAATGTGGATGAAGAGAGTACCTTTAAAACTATTTGTTATTTCAAAATGAAATATATCAAGAGGAGAATATTCAGGGTTCATAGAAACTATGAACCCTGAATAACAGATGAAATTATGCCCTCCTGCCCCTGTGCCTTTTTGTTTCAGGATGAACAAGGCAAGCAAAGCTCAAAAAGATACTCATGGTCGCCGCAAGGAATTTTAAAAAAGAGAATCCTTGTCGCTACAAGACGATTTGAAGAACCTACAAGACGATTTGAAGAACAGTAGAGATAAAAAAAGGCGCTATAGGCAAGAGAAAAGACTTGCCCGTAGCGCCCTTTTCAGTAAAACTTTCTGCCCGCAAATAGGCCCGCCATGCCCACAAATAGGCCCGCCATGCCCACAAATAGGCACGCCGCGGGTGTATCTGCGTCAAGGGGCTGCTGCCGCTGCCGCGGGAGCAGCAGCCGAGGCAGGCTGCTGGCCAGAGGTGCTGCTTTTTTTATCCTCAGACTGAGGAGAGGCTTTAGGCTCCTCCTTTGCCAGCAGGCCTTCTATCTTGTACCCTGGCGGTATATCAAACAATTTCCCATCGATTTCCTTTTCCTCCACCTTAACTAGCCTAGTAACCATATCAAGTTTCTTGTTCTGGGCATCCATATGGACGGTGATCTCTACCGGATAGCCAGAGTATTTATTCAATTCGCTGACAATTTTCTTTTGGCCAAAATAAACAGCCATTTTTGACCTTATTTCCTTGGGTACCTTGACCGCATCGCTGAGCCAGTACTCTACATCTGTAGGAATCCCCTTAGCCGTGCTGGTCATAATTACCTGGTAGGCGTCCCATTGGCCAATCTTTTTGGTTTTACCGGTCTTTTTTGAATGGACCTCAATCTCTTTTTCAAGAGCCGCAAACTGAGCTTTTAAATCGATTTCCCTGGCGGTCTTCTCCTGCTCATTAAGCTGATAGGCCTTGTCCTGATCCATGTGAATAATTAAGACCGTATTTTTATCGCTCTCATTTAAATATCTTATCTTATCCTGTTTTACCCACATCTTCAACACCGAACTATTACCCGATGGTTTTCCATCAAGCAAGGTCTCGGTCTGTTTTTCAATATAATAATCACCCGCCCAAACAAAGCTACCTCCCAAAAAAGATATAAGGCATCCTATAATCAGCCCCAGGACTACTATTCTGTTTGATTTCATGTTCTTATCCTCATCTTTATTTTTGTAGTTAAAAACATTAAGACTCCCTTAGCTTAAGGCTAAAAGCAATAGTTTATACAATTTCCATGATTAAATCAATGATTAGGAAAACCCGAAAAACTCTAACCTCCATACTACTTAATTTAACCTTATGCCAGAGCGAATGCTTGATTGCATTTTAAAATCAATCAGTTAACTTTCACAAAATGTGTGAGTTAACAT
>JAILZY010000018.1 GCA_023512255.1 bacterium
ACTATTGTCTTTTACCTCAATACCCTTCCCCTGCAGCTTATCTACTTCTCCTAATTTTAAATATGGGGAACATCTGCTAAAACAGGTTATCATTCAACAAGAGGAGATTAACTATGAGTTGGAAAAAAACTGTCAGAAATTATCGATACTTTTTCATGCTTTTGGTAGCTGGTGGCCTTTTTTTGTTGCTGTCGCAAGCTGAGGCTCAAAACTGGAAGGCGCTCCCACCATATAACACCCTTTGGCCCCTGTGGACGGCTGCCCTCTCTCCACGGGATCCAGTGACCGGAGTGCCAACCCCGATTGTTACTAACCTAAAACCCACGACCGTTTTGCCAGCTCAGCCTGGTTTGACCTGGGATCCGAGCTGGGCCTATCCTTTTCTTCTCTACAATACGCCGGTCGGGATGGCCTACTATGATCCTCTGCTCGGGGTAAAACTTTGGCCGCCGGCTTATCTGAAGGATCCTGTTACCGGCTTGCCCAAACCGATTACCCTGGCCGTAGGGTATCAGTATCTGACCCCTACTAGCGCTGCTTGGCTGTCAGCGAATGTTCCGGTGGCTAATCTGACTTATCTGAGCACCTACCCAAGCTTTGCCCTGGCTGCAAACCCGATTACCCTGCCTCCTGCTTTGGCTACGGCCTTGCCAGGGTTAAGTTCTCTGCTGGTTTCCCTGGTTGCTCCAGCCCCCAGCATAACTACGCTGCTAACCGCCGCATCACTCATCTATCCTTAAGGAGGTCCAGAATAAGCCCAGTCGGCTAAAAGGAATGCCTGGGGTTTTTTAGACCTTCTTAAAACCTTCCTACCTTTTTTACCCTCTCCTTTTTCCAGAAGGAGAGGGTGTCTTTTTTGGGTTTGCCTACCCACCTTGTCGCTTTATATCTTTTTGTAGCTCTAAAAATAAAAAAATCCGAATATATATCCACTATTTTACACATTACTTCATTAAGGCTTCCCCTAAAAGATTCTATTAAAATTTTCTATCAAAACTTTTGGCAAGGAGAGAATGAAGATGCTGATTAAGCCTTACGGTATTTGCTCGAAAATAGCCCTCGGCCTGATTTTGTTGCTCATCCCTATTTTTATCATCTCATCCTGCGGCGGCGGAGGAGGGGGAGGCGATGGTAGTAGCAGCAGTAAGAGTCCCTCATCAGCCTATCAGGCTTTTGGATTGGAGAAAAAATGGGATTTCCCTACGGGGAAAAAGGTCTACTCATCCCCGTCCTCATCTCCCGATGGTGGCACTATCTATGTAGGCAGCAATGATAGATATCTCTATGCCCTTACTGCTGATGGGCGCTTGCTTTGGAAATACCAGACCGGCGGAGAGGTTTTCTCATCCCCTGCGGTTGGAGCAGATGGCACCGTTTATGTAGGAAGCTTGGATGAGAAACTCTATGCTGTTGATCCAAACGGCAGACTGAAGTGGTCCTATAGCACCAAAGGGATGGTTTTTTCTTCTCCAGCCATTGATGAGAGCTCTGGCACGATTTACATTGGCAGCAGCGATGGATATCTCTACGCCCTTGATCTTGACTCGGGCAGAAAGAAATGGGGCGTCTTGCTGGAAGGGACGGTTTCCTCTCCAGCAGTGGGACCGGATGGTACTATTTTCGTAGGGAGCGGCCAGCTTGAATTGAATACCCCCATACGGTCAGTCGGCAAGCTCTATGCTTTAGATCCTGAAGATGGCCGCAAGAGATGGACAGGGACAATAGCTGTTTTCTCAAGGCCAGCCGTTGACTCTGGGGGATGGGTCTATGCTGCAAGTACTGATGGCTGCCTTTATGCCCTGGAGACTGAGGAAGATGGAAGCATGTCGGTGAGGTGGCAGTATCAGACCGGAGGTGCGATTCTCTCCTGCCCGACCCTTGGGCCAGATGGCAACACAGTTTACGTTGGCAGTGACAGTGGTCGGCTGTATGCTCTGCGTTCCACAGATGGTTGGCTGCGGTGGGCCGCAGCCACAGGTGGCAAAATCCGCTCATCGGCTACTGTAGGACCTGGCGGGCTCGTCTATGTTGGCTGCCATGATGGATGTCTCTATGCCTTTGGAGAGCGTGAAGGGAGCTTGAAAGGGGTATTCCCGACTGTGGGAGGTGAGCCGATCGTTTCCATTCCGCTCATCGGCAGTGATGGGACAATTTATTTTAGCGGGCAGGACTCTAGGGTCTACGCTTTGCTCCAGACTATCTCTTAATCTGATTTCACTACTGGACACTTTTATTGTCATTCCCGCGAAAGTGGTAATCCAGGTATGGTTGCAGCAACCCTCTGGATTTCTGACTATGTGGGGAATGACATGAAATGCCTGCACTTAGAAGGCAGATACAAAACCGGAAGATAAAATGTTTCCGGTAGTCAGAATCTGATTAAGCATTTAATAACTAGAGAATATTGACTAGTTAACATAACGAACCTAGTTAACATAATGAACCTTAACTCCTATAATAATGGGAGGAAAGAGTGTGCGAGCCAGCGATCAAACCCCAAAAATACTAAGGGATCGAAAGCCTTCTTTACTGGCCCGGATGTTTTTACTTGTAGGGCAATTTCTATCTGGATCACATATCTATACCGATCGGATCTATACTGATGATCGGAAGCCTTTTTTATGGGCCCGGAGGTTCTTACTTCTGAGTTTAGTTCTCGCTCTTTGCTCCTGTGGTGGTGGAGGAAGTGGGGGAGGGGAGAAATTAGTCAAGGTTTGCGGCTTCATTGAGGGAGAGGTCAGGGAGCGGGTAGTGATCAGGGTGAGCGGGATGAGAAATCTTGAAACCCAGAGTGAAACAAGCGGATTTTACAGCTTTTCCCTTCCCAACGGGACATATACCCTTAGCGCCTCGATGGCCAAATATCTTCCAATACCCCAAAGTCGCCAGCTCATCGTTCGGGGAAAAGACAGTCTGAACAATAACTTTCTGCTGGTGAAAGATCTTAGGGCCTTGATTCTCTGGGCTGATAGAGCCAAAATCAGGATTTCATCCACACCGGCCATTGACCACCGCGGGCTGATCTATGTAGGTAGCAGCGACGGCTCCCTGTATGCCTTTTTATCCAATGGCGACTGCCAATGGAGCTATGCTACCCAGGGAGCCATTCGATCCTCGCCAGCCATTGATCAGCGAGGTACGATTTATGTCGGCAGCGATGATCACTGCCTCTATGCCATCAGCTCTGATGGGAAGCGGCAATGGGTTTACCAAACTAGCGCTGAGGTTCAATCCTCTCCGGCCATTGATGACTTTGGCAGGATCTATGTTGGCAGCAATGATGGCCATCTCTATGCTCTTTCTCCACAGGGGGGGCTACTCTGGTCGTATCAAACCGGTGGGGCGGTTCAATCCTCACCAGCCATTGATGCTCATGGCACTATTTATGTTGGAAGCAGCGACGGCTATCTCTATGCCCTCTCTGCCCAGGGGAGCTTGAAATGGAAATTTCCTACTGGCGGAGCCATTATAGCCTCAGCAGCCATTGGTGCTGATAACACTATCTATATCGGCAGCTTTGACCATAATTTGTATGCTATCAAGTCCTCTGGAGAGAAGAAATGGGCCTTCACCACCTGTGGCCAGATTCGCTCATCTTGCGCTTTGGCCGAGGATGGCACTATTTATTTCGGCTCTGATGATCAGTGTCTATACGCCTTGACTTCGGATGGCAAGAAGAAATGGGCCTATCAGGCCACATCCTCTATCTCTTCTTCACCAGCCCTTGATCAGGCGCAGATTATTTATTTTAGCACTGATGATGGAACACTTTATGCCCTCACCTCTCAAGGTATGATTTATGGGCTTTGGCCAGCAGCCAATGGAGAGAGCCGATCGGGAGAGGAGATCTTTGCCCAGCAAGGAATAGCTTGCTCGCCATCTCTGGCCGCGGCGGGGGCTGGGGAGATGGAAGGGAGGATTTATGTCAGTGGCCCTGACCATAGCCTCTATGCTCTGGCAAGCCCCTCATCAAAGGGATGGTTATCCTCATCCACCTGGCCTATGTTTCGCCAGGAAAGCAGACACCGGGGGAGCATTCCCCTTGATCTTCGCTGCTCTTTGTCAGGACGGGTCAGCGGCGTAGTTACAGAGGGAGTAACTCTCTCCTTGCAAAGGATTGATGAATACCTTCCAATTACCCTCAAGACAACCTCAGATGGGACATTCCGCTTTATTGATCTTCGACCAGGGATTTATCTCCTTAAACCGTACAAAGAAGACTACTGTTTTGCTCCTGAAAGTATTGAACTGAGCATTTTCACCCTCCAAAACGAAGGGAATAACTTCGTCAGCTCTCTTCCGAAAACCTACACCATCTGCGGCCGCATCAGCGGTGATGTGCAGGCTGGGGTAGTTCTTTATCTGGATGGAAATAATAGTCAAGGGAAGAAAGTGAAGGGAATAACCATCTCAAAGGCTAACGGCGATTTTGAATTTACTGTCTATCGGGGATCATATCAGATTACGCCGGCCTTGGCAGGATACTCCTTTCAGCCTACCAGCAGACAGATTAAGGTTGAGAGCGCAAGTCACTATGTCGGCAATAATTTTGTGGCTCGTGCTCTTTCACTGCAGGAGCGGTATATGGTCTCAGGAAGCATAACTGGTGATACCTTGAGTCAAGTAACTTTGACTCTGTCAGGGGACCTCTCCCAGATAGCGGTTTCCGATACCCAGGGGAGATTCAGCTTCTGGCTGCCTAACGGCCGCTATACTATTTCACCTTCTAAACCTGGCTACACCTTTTCTCCGCCTCAACGAGAGATCATCGTTCAGGGCAGCGGCAGCTCTGGTAATGACTTTTTCGCCGTCTGTATTCTTCCGCCGGTTTCAGGAGAAAAATGGTCGGTCAAGGTTGGTGGTCGTATTTACTCTTCGCTGGCCCTTGGCTCAGATGGCACCATCTATGCTGGCAGCTATGATGATGGCAAGATCTATGCCATTAGTCCCAATGGAAGCATCAACTGGACTCTGGCTACTCAGGGGGCTGTCTTTGCCGCGCCGGTAGTTGATCCAAAAGATGGAACTATCTACATTGGCAGCACTGACCATTACTTATATGCCATTGATCCGGGAGGAAAAATAAAATGGAAAATAGCGCTAGGGGACAAAATCATGTCTACTGCGGCCCTTGGCTCAGACGGCACTCTCTACGTTGGGTGCAATGATGGCTTTCTCTATGCCTTGAGGAGTGCAGATGGAGCGAAAAAGTGGGCGAGTCAACTGGAAAATATAGTTTCCTCACCAGCTCTCGGATCAGATGGAGCGATTTACGTAGGAGCGGGAAAATGGGAAGGCGGTGGGCACCTCTACGCCCTGAGGGTCGCGGATGGAGGGAAAAAGTGGGTGGCTGATATCTATACCCTTTCGCGGCCAGCTATAGGAGCAGATGGAACCCTTTATGTGGGAAGCAAGGACAAGAATATTTATGCTCTCTATTCAACTAATGGCGCTCCGAAATGGTACTATCCTACAGGTGGGGAAATCGTTTCCTCGCCAGTTATTGGCCCTGATGGAACCATTTATGTTGGCAGCGATGACGGCAGGCTGTATGCTCTTACTCCTGAAGGCCGTTGCCACTGGTCAGCGATCACCGAGGCTGAGGTCCGCTCATCGGCTGCCGTTGGCCCTGACGGCACTGTCTATATTGGGAGCCACGATTATTATCTATATGCCTTCGATCCAGTCAGTGGAGAGCAAAAGTGGAGATTCCTTACCGAGGGGGGGAAAATCACAGCTATACCAGTCATAGGGAAGGATGGCACGATCTATATTGGAAGTCAAAATGGTCGAATCTATGCTCTTGGTGGGCAATGAGGTGGGGGGATGTTTTTTTTCGATTTTGTTCTTTTTTTGAGTAATGAATAGCTTTCATCCTCGTCTATTAGAGCAGATGAGTGAGAAAGAAATGAAATAAAAAAACTAAGGCTCTCCTCCTACCCCTAGTTTATATATATACAAAATACCCCTCGAAAGAGGGGTATTTTATTTTTGCAGGATATTTTTTGTGTGCGGACAACTTGCATAACTCGCAAAATTGTAACTCCTTCTTTAATGCAGAGTCTTTTTCTCTGGAATGTGAATATTTAACAGGGGATTTTCCGATCGAAGATTGAGGGTGCGGCGGCTTTGATCTTCAATTTTCCGTATGGTATCTTGTCTGGCCTCCTTGGGTAGGCTGGCCAGATCGGTATAGATCTGCTGCAGTATAGAGTTTGAGTATTCCAGGGTTTGGGCGGCAAAATTCAGGGCAATTTTTAGCTCCTCAAGAGCCTCGCGGGTTTTTCCCTCCCCTCGCAGCGAATTGAACCTCTCCAGATGAAGTTGCAGCTTTTCCTTACTTTTGTTCAGCTTGTTTGAGAGCTCTTCCTTATTCATGATTATCCTCGAAGTAGTTTATTCATTTTTCTTTCGGACGATTTTCAATTTTTCAGCCCGCTTCTTGTTATCAGCAACTTATTAGTAGAGTGATCTTACCAGATTGAGGGTCCCTGATTCCAGCTCAAGACTGCTGTTGTTAGTAACCCGGTAGTTACCATTCAGCACGGTTCCATTGATATTTCCAACAATAGTCAGGTTGTAGATATCTATGCCTCCATTAATGGTTGCCCAAAGCTGCAATGTGGTCCCACTAATGCTCCCATTGACCGTAGCGCTCAACTTTGGTTGATTATTCTGGGAGGTAAGGCTGATCGTGCCGCTTAGCGTGGTCCCATTTTGGGTAAGGGTAAGGGAAGCGCTTCCCTGATTGGCGTTACTTACCCATGAGCCTACCCAATTACCCGCCACAGTCGTCGTATAGGTGGGTGTGGTCGGATAGGTCGGATAGCTTGGATAGGTAGGATAGGTCGGGGTTGTCGGGTAGGTAGGATAAGTCAGATAGGTCGGGTAGGTCGGATAGGTCGGATAGGTTGGGGTTGTCGGGTAGGTAGGATATGTTGGGTACACAGCCGCGGGGTAGGGCAGATAGGAGTTTTGGGCTGGCTGATAATAGGCTCCTACCCTATTTAGATAAGGATATGTGCCCGGATAGACGCTGATGGGAAGATATGATGATCCGCTGCTGTAGGAGTCAGAAGGAGTGGCGATGACAATGATATTATATCCTCCCGAACTGCCGTATGTTGTAGGCAAGGTGTAAGCTAAGCTACCATATCCCGGAACAGTAGTATAGGTGGGAGCAACATAGGCCGAATAAGGATAGGTGGCCCCATAGACCGGAGCGGCTGCGGCGCCGTAGAGTGAAGCCGCGGTTGTAGCCTGAGCATAGGGGTCAGTATAGCCGGTTAGGGGGGAGTAGGCCAAAGGAGTAGTGTAAGGGCTGTAGGTTGTATAGGGATAGCTAGCGGTGATTGTAGCCGGATAGCTTGTGCCTGGATAGGTTGTTGGATAGGTGGTATAAGTGTACGGATAGGAAGAGAGTGATTGACATAAGCCGCTCGATACGGCCAGAAGTAGAGACACTAAGGCATAAGCGGTTGAAAGTGCTAGCAGCCAACCTAGGGAATTGAACTTCTTCATCTTGATCTCCTTAATTATTTCCATAGCCGCGCGTACATACTCACCGGATTATGACACCACATAATCACCGTATTATGATGAGATATTGTAGTAATACGCTTTGTAGAAAAGAGCAACTTTTATGCCGAGTTTATTATTTTAGTTAAAAATAATTTTTAAATTTAAAAGAGGGTATATAAATAAATTTCAAACCTTATCCAATGAGAAGAGACAGAAAATAGAACAGCAGCGCTGATGAAAGAGAGAGAATAATTCTCAGATGAGGATAGAGCTTTCAGAGAGAGAATAGCTATAGTCCGAGAGAATAACATAGAATAGCTATCGAAAGAATAGCTATTCGAAGGGAAAGAATAGAATCTATATCGCGCTCTCCGGCTTTTAAATCAGAAGCTTATCGTAACTGGATAGATATAAGGGCCTCTTTGGATCAGAAGGAGCAGATTATCCTGATCAGCGTTAGCGATGATGGCCTCTTGGAAATCTTTTAGGTTATAGATTTCTTTATCATTGATCTGGCGGATGATATCTCCCTTTTTGACTCCTATTTTGTCAAGGGGGCTTCTGTCCCTGACCGAGATTACCATAACGCCGCTATTTTGCTCACCCATTCCTCTGAATAACGAAGCTTGAATATTTTTTACTTTCACCCCGAGCAGGTCAGCAGCAATTTTCTCTGCCGCCTCGGGGGTCAGTCGGGCAGGGTTAAGAGTTACGGACAGGGGCTTTCCTTCCCTTAGAATCGAAATTTTCATCGTACTGTCGGCAGTGAATCCGGCCACAGCCGAGGAATAGGCTTCTTGGGAGGGAATCTGCTGATCATTGATTTTTTGGATGATATCTCCCCTCTGCAATCCTGCCCTCTCAGCCGGGCTGCCGTCAATTATTCGGGTGATGATCACCCCTGCCTGGTAGCCAAGGTTGAAATAGCCAGCCAGGTCCCTGGTAAGATTTTGAACACGAATACCCAGCCAGATCTTGCGGACCTTGCCATAGGTAATTAGATCAGCCACGATCCTTTTGGCCCGGTCAATGGGAATGGCAAAGCCTATCCCCTCGGCTTTTTGGTAAATAGCCGTATTGATGCCGATTAATTCACCGGCGATATTAAGCAGCGGGCCTCCGCTGTTTCCTGGGTTGATCGAGGCATCTGTCTGAATAAAGCCTTGGTAGGTGAGGTCTTCGTTTATCTTCACCGTCCGATTGACCGCACTGATTACTCCAGTAGTTACAGTGTGGGAGAGGCCGAAAGGATTGCCGATAGCCACCACGGTTTCCCCGACCATCAGATCATCGGAGTGCCCCATAGTGATATAGGGCAGGTTTCCGTTTGATTCTATTTTCACCACAGCTAGATCCGAGCGGGGATCAGCGCCGATCAGCTTGCCCTCAAATTCGCGGTTATCGGCTAGGGTGATGGTGATTTTGGATGCTTTGAGAATAACGTGCTCATTGGTCAGAATATAGCCTTTGGGATCAATGATCACCCCTGAGCCCAGGCTTTGCTGTTTGTAGCTCCTAGAGGGGAAGGTATCGAAGAAGTTATCGAAAAAGTTATCAAAAAAGGGGTTGCCAAAAGGGTTTACTCTCTCCCGGACAATCCGTTCGGTACTGATATTGACTACCGCTGGGCTCACCTTTTCGACCACTTTGACTACGGACGTCTTGCGCTCCTCGCGACCGGAAGCATTGGCCGCCGTGCTGGCTACAGCCAGGCCTAGGAGCAGACAGAGTAATACTATCCCCAGGAGGCGAAAAAAGCCTCTTTTGTGGTGTTTTTCACGATGGCTTTTTTCATGGTCTTCCTCTTTTGGCTCATTCTTCTCCTTTGCTTCTGCCGCGGCAAACTCCCTCAGCAGCTCCTCCTGCCGTGGGGTAAGGCTGGTTGGCACCTTGACTTTGAGCTTTACCAGTTGATCGCCCTTCCCCTTGCCGTAGACATTGGGAAAGCCAGCCTTGGGGATCCGCATTACCGTATCGCTTTGTGTTCCGCGTGGGATGGTAAGCTTGTGCGGCCCATATAGTGTAGGGACCTCAATCTCCGCTCCTAGGGCAGCCTGAGCAAAGGATATAGGAATTGTGCACAGGACATCGTCGCCCTGGCGAGAGAAAAAATCATCCTCTTTTACCCGAATGGAGATATAGAGATCACCGGGAGGTCCTCCCCGCTCTCCAAGAGCTCCTTCGCCGAGGAGTCGGAGCTGGGAGCCATTGTCAACCCCAGCCGGAATTTTGACATGTAGTTTTCTCTGTCGCAATATTTTACCTACTGCCCGGCACTCAGGGCAGGGAGATTCGATTACCTGGCCTGCGCCTCGACATTTGGGACAGGTAGTAGTAATGCTTAAAAAACCCTGAACGCGCTGAATTTGACCTCGTCCACCGCAGACCCGGCAAACCTTGGGTGAAGTGCCTGGTCTTGTCCCATTCCCCTGGCAGGTTGGGCAGGGCTCATATCTTTCCACTTCAATGTCGGTTTCCAATCCGAAGGCTGCCTCACGGAAGGAAATCGATATCTCGTGGGCAAGGTCAGCGCCCCTGGTTGGACGCTGTCGAGCAGCTCTTGAGGTTCTGAACCCAAAGAAATCTCCGAAAATATCAGAAAAACTGCTGAACAGATCACTGCCGAATATATCGTCAAAGTTGAAGCCGGTAAAGCCCGAATTCTGAAGCCCGGCATGACCAAATTGGTCGTAGAGGCTTCTTTTCTGGGGATCGCTTAAAACCTGGTAGGCTTCAGAAGCCTCTTTGAATTTTTCCTCAGCCTCCGGGTTGCCTGGGTTGCGGTCAGGATGATATTGCAGCGCTTTTTTTCGATAGGCTTTCTTTATTTCTTCCTCAGTAGCGTTCCGTGGAACTTCCAAGATTTCATAGTAATCCTTTTTGATCATAGCTCGCTCTACCTCTTTATCCACCATACCCTTCACCTGAGCTCTATCTCCTGTGTCCTCTACTATGCATGGTGTTATTAGCCTTTTTCAAAAATAAAAAGATTGACTATCTCAACCTTTTGATTAATAATTATATTTCATGATGAGACAGTTTATTTTTATTGATTCATCATTTTACAACCAAACAGATTCCCTTGTCAACAAGAGGATAACCTCCCTTTGTCTAAACCGGGGCCTTTGACATCATATTCTGGTACGAATTTTGCATAATAATTTGCATAATAATTAGGTATGCATATATCCTCACTGTCAGCCCTCTGCCCGCCTCCTGTATGAACCTTGCGGGTAGCGGGAAATGAGGGAAGATAAGGCATTTTTGAGGAGATCCCAAGAAGATGACCATAACCGAGAATCATGACCAGTTAGTGACATTTTGGCTTTTGTCCTTTAGGTGGTTGATAATTCTGGGTCTCATCTTGTTGGTGCTAGGGTTTGGCCTGTTGTTGGGATGCAGCCCTGCCTATGTCTACGACGATATTGGTGAGATGCAGCTTATGAGCTCGAATTACCAGGGGGAGCCGCTTGAAGCCGAATATCTTCTTCAGAGTGGGGATGAGCTTGAAATTACCTTCTATTATCATCCAGATTTCAATACCCGTACCGTTATTCGACCCGATGGGCTGATCTGTCTGCAACTCATTGGAGAGGTTAAGGCCGGAGGCCTGCCTCCCTCAAAGGTTCAGCAGGTTATTCGGGAGAAGTATGCCAAAATCCTTCGGGATCCGGAAGTTACGGTGGCGGTTAAGAATTTCTCCCAGCAGGTTTACGTCGGCGGAGAGGTGCTCCAGCCGCAAATGGTTAATCTTGGCAGCGGCAAGACAGCGCTTCAGGCCATCTTTGCGGCTGGCGGATTTAAGGATACTGCGGAAATGCGCAGTGTTATTATCTTGCGAAATATTGGAAAGCCGAACTTTCGAGCCATCAAGGTTGATCTCATGAAACTGTTCTTGAGCAAGCGATTGGTGAAAAATGATCTTCAGCTTCAGCCTAACGACGTAGTCTATGTACCCAAGACCCTGATCAGTAAAGTTGATCAGTTTGTTGATCAATACATGAATAAAATTGTTCCTAATGAGGTTTTTACTGATCTTATCAAGGGAAAGTAACAGGCTTTGGCGGATGTACTGAAGAGGGAGAAGCAAGGATGGATGAGTATAGAATACTCAATAGGTCAGCGCGGGATATAGTGGCGATTTTCTTCAAGTACAAATGGAAAATGTTGCTGACCTTCATGCTGGTCACTTCCTTGTCTATTTTCATTATCCTGATTCAGAAGCCGGTCTATGAAAGTCAGGCTAAAATTTTGGTTAAGGAGGGACGAGAAAACGCAACTCCCACCACCTCGTTCATGACTTTGCCTGAGCGGATAATTGATATTACCCGAATGGAGGATATTAATTCTGAGATCGAGATTCTCCGAAGCAGAATACTGGCCGAGAAGGTGGTGGCCAAATTAGGAGTTGATCTTAAAAAGTCCTCGGATAAAACAGGGCGCAGAGAAGCTGCCTCCCACTCTACCGTAAGTCAGCATCTGACCAAAATCTTCAACGAATTAAAAAGTCTTCTAGCCCAATTCCTCCCCTTTACCCTTTCGCCCCGAGGGCACCTGTCATCATTTGAGCAGGCGGTGCTTCGGATTCAAAAGAACCTAGATGTTGAGCTTATCCAGAATTCTAACGTGATTAGGGTGAGCTTTTCTGATCCTGAACCTACGATAGCGGCTGATGTTATCAATACCCTGCTGGATTTTTACCTCGATCAGCATCTTCTGGCATATAAAACTCAAGGGGCTTATCAGTTTTTTTATGATCAGGCGGTTAACTTCAAGCAGAAGATGGAAGCTTCGGAACAGAAGCTGGAGGAGTTCAAAAAACGCTATTCCTTGGCTGAGCTGAGTTTGCAGCGGGATATACTCATTAAGCAGGAGGGTGAGTATGAAAACAGCCTGCGAGCTACCGAGAGCGCCATTTCTGGGCTCAAGAAGCAGATGCAGCAGCAGAAAGAGCAGTTAGCTAATCAGAAGGAGAGAATTCTGCTGACCGAAATTTCCCGAAGAGACCCTTTGAGAGATCAATTAAGCTCTCAACTTTCTACTCTTAAGCTTCGCGAGCAGCAGCTTTTGAACACCTTTGCTGATGCCAATCAGCGCAAGATCGCTGACCTGCGGAAAGAGATTCAGGAGGTGGAATGCCAATTGAGTGAGCTAGATGAGCCAGTGCAATTTGAGACCCAGGTCGGCCTAAACAGCATTTATCTTAAACTGACCGAAGCGATCTTGCAAAATCAGGCTGAGCTGGAAGCCCTTGAGGCTAAGAGGCAGAGTCTGGCCCAGAACCTAGCTTTATGCAGGCAGAAGCTGGCCGATATAAACATGAGAGAAATGGAGCTCAATCAATTGCAGCGCCAGCTTAGGATCGACGAGGAAAACTACCAACTTTACCGAAAAAAAATGGAAGAAAACCGTATTTCTGAGGCTATGGATGCGGCTCGTTTTGCCAACATCAGTATCATTGAGCCGGCTCTAGTTCCCCTGCTGCCCAAGAAAACCATGAAATGGCTTAGAATCTTTGTGGCTTTCATACTTGGGATAACGGCAAGTTTTGGGGTAGCCTTGTTATCAGAACTGCTTGATCATACGGTAGAGACGCCAGATGAGCTTGAGGCCTCTGTGGATTTGCCGGTTTTGGGCTCCATTCCTGAGATGAAAGAGTAAGAAGTGTATCATGTACACTACATTTTACGGCCTTTCTGGCCCGCCCTTTAAAAATACTCCTGATCCTGATTTTTTCTTCAGGAGCGCCGGACATCAGCGGGCACTACTCTTTTTGCTCTATGCCATCAGGGAAAAAAAAGGGCTAATCACGGTTTGCGGTCAGGCAGGCACTGGTAAAACAGCTCTTCTCCAGGTCATCGAGAGGGAGATCGGGCAGTCGGTTAAGATGATCTTTTTCCTCGATGCCGGATCAATGGGTAGCAGTGTGTCGCTCTCTGGATACCTGCTGGAAAAGCTTGGAATTTCAGCTACAGGGCTATCGAGAGATAATTTTGGGCTCCTTCGGGATGGCCTCTTGCAGCAGATTCAGCAGGGGATATCAGTGGTCTTGGTGGTAGATGAGGCGCAAAACTTGGACTGGCGACAACTTGAGCAGATCAGGCTTTTGCTTAATTTGGAGACATCTGACTGCAAACTTCTGTCAATCATCTTAGTAGGGCAGCCAGAGCTACAGAATAAATTGAATCAGCCTACCTTTCAGCAGCTTAAGCAGCGGATCGATCTGAGTTGCCAGATCGACCCCCTAACTGAGATGGAAAGCTATCACTATATCGAATTTCGGCTAAAGCGGGCAGGCCGCGATCGGCAGGATATCTTTACCCCTGAGGCACTCCAGACGATCTACCTCCGTACTCAGGGAATCCCGCGTTTGATCAACAATATTTGCGACAAAGCCCTGCTCCTTGGATTTAGTCGCCAGCAGCAGTATATTGATCGGACGACCATTCAGGAGCTCTCCCTGCTCTTTGAAAACCAGCGGGGAAATCCTCCGCCATCTTCTTCCCGAACATCTTTCTTTCAGCAAGGCTGGAGTCAATTGCCCGGCAGCGGCTCGCTTCGAGCAGCAGATGAAGTAGCTGATCATCGGTTTCAGATTAGAGATTTTAGGTATCAGATGATTGACTCAGGCAAAAGGATGTATTCCTGGAGGACACCACCGGCAGCGCTCTGGGAGGAGGAAGAAGCCCGCAGATTTATCCAGGAGGGTTTGCGGGCAATTTTGGGACAGTATGGGAGGCAGCAGCAGCATGGTGGCAGAGAGGCTGAGGATCATACCAGCGGAAGGCGAGGAGCTATCGGAGAAAGACCTCCCCAAATACCTGAGGATAGTAGAGGAAGAGCAGCCTGCCAGCAGAAAGCTTCCCCTGCTGCCAGCAGTCAGAGTGGGCAAGCCATTGGGAAGATTGAGGGTAAGCCCCCCTTGGAAAGTGCTCAGTCAACAGAGAATCCTGACCGAAGAGAGGCAGCAAGACCAAAGCCTCTTTCTTCGGAGTATATAAAACGGTTTGAGTCGATGAGCCTTGCCTCCTCAGGCAAGAAGCAGAGGGGAGGGTGGCTTGTAGGGTGGTTTAAAGAGCGGCTGCATTCCCTTCACCGGCTCATAATCCGCCGCCGAGGCCATCCTCTGCCTAGTAGGCTGGATGAGCAAAGCTATTGTCTGCCGTCAAAAGTTATCGAAGAGTATCAGAAAATCAAGAATAACCTCTACCAGGCCAATCCGACAAGCCGCCTCCAGGCTTTGATGTTTGCCAGTGCCAACTCTGGTGAAGGAGCTTCCACCGTAGCCGCAAACTTTGCCACAACCTGCGCTTTGACCGAAGAGGCCAAGGTGCTGCTGGTAGATGCCAATTTTCGGGCTCCCAAGCTTCACAGCCTCTTTGGTCTCCCAAGGTCAGAAGGGCTGGGAGAGGTGCTTAGAGAAAAGGTTGGCTGGCGGGATGTAGTGCGAGCTTGCAAGATTCCTAATCTTTCGATCATCACCGCTGGAGAGCCAGCGATTAATCCGCTCTACTTGCTAAGATCCGCTACCCTTGAGCGAACGATTCAAGAGTTTAGAGAGCAGTTCGACTATGTGCTGTTCGACACCTGCGCCATTTACCTCTACGCGGATCCGATCCTGCTGGGAGCATATCTTGATGGGCTTATTCTGGTAGTTCAGGCAGGCAAAACACGGCTTGAGACTATCCGAAAAACCAGGGAGATGCTGACCGGATCAGTGCCGATTATGGGTGTAGTGCTGAACCGGAGAAACTACTATATTCCGCAGGCCCTGTACCGAAGGCTGTGAGAGTGAGAGCCTTATGGTTTTAGGGATTGTGAATCGAAAGCCATTGAATCGAGAGCCTATGAATCATCATCTCATCTCAATCTATGAATTTCTTCTCAAAGAGTATGGACCGCAAGGCTGGTGGCCGCTGCTTGGCTGTAGTGGCCGCAAAGCAACCCCAAAGGGATGGGTGGTGGGCTACCATCCGGGAGATTATGAGCTTCCTAGGACCCGCAGCCAGGTCTTTGAGGTCTGCCTTGGGGCGATTCTTACCCAGAATACTGGCTGGCCGCAGGTAGAGATGGCCCTCCGGCGCCTTCAGGCAAGTGGCTGCCTTGATGCGGAGCGAATTTGGCAGATGGAGATCGAGGATTTGAAAGAGGCTATCAGACCGTGTGGATATTTTAACCAGAAAGCCAAAAAGGTTAAAATCTTCACCGAGTATTTTCTCGACCTTGACCGGAATCGGCCTCCAGCCAGGGAAGAGCTCCTATCCCTCTGGGGCATTGGCCCGGAAACTGCCGATTCAATGCTTCTTTATGCCTTTCGGGTGCCAACCTTTGTCATTGATGCCTATACCAGAAGGATTTTGACTAGCCTAGGGATAGCGGATGAGAAAAGCAGCTACCACGATCTTAAGACCCTGTTCGAGCAAAGCCTTCCCAGAGATTTCATCCTTTATCAGGAATATCATGCTTTGCTGGTTGAGCATGCCAAAAGGTTTTATCAGAAAAAATCAGAATCAGACTCTCGGCTTCCCTGCCCCCTGGCTAGGCTGCTGTCTTAGCGCATAGCGCCGCAGGCTTGGTTTCTACCTCCCCATGCTGCCAGAGCGCTGCATCTCGATAGTTTTTTCGGTTCTCTCAAGGAGCTGCCGTCCCAAGGCATTTTGGGGGTCGATGGCCAGAACTTTTTTGAATTCTTCAAGTGCCTTGGGAAAATCTCCCTTGTTTTGCGCATAGATGATGCCAAGATTAAGGTGTGGGTCTGCCCATTTGGGGTCTTTGGCTGCGGCTTTTTGGAAGGAGTCAATGGCCTGATCGAAAGAATTCTGAAAGGCATAAGCCATGCCTAGGCCATGATAAGCCCGGCTATAGTTTGGTGATATCTCAATCAGCTTGCGGAAATAGTCTGCGGCTTCAGAAGCCTTGCGCTCTTCCAGGTAGATACTGGCGAGGTTATATAGGGCCGATGGGTCTTTTGGATTGGCCTTGAGCACTGTTTGACAAAGACTTATAGCCTTGTCTACCTCTTTCAGGTTATAGTAGACAGAGACTAGGTGATTTTGGGCCAGGCTGTAGCCTGGGTCAAGCTCAAGACACTTCTCCAGGTTGGCTTTGGCTTCGGTCCAGTTTCCCTTGCCAATATAGTAAATTCCAAGGTTGAGATAAACCTCCCTGCTTTTGGGATTCAGCCTCAGGGCCCTCTCCAGAGCAGATTTTGCCTCCTCGGCTTGACCAGCGCTAAGAGAGAGGGTCGCCAACTGAACCAGATTGTCAAGATGATCCGGCCCAAGGGCCACTGCCTGTCGGTAAGACTCTATAGCTTTATCGCTCTTTCCCATGGCTTGATAGACAGCTCCCAAGCAGGTGAAGGCATCAATATTTTGGGGATCCTCTTTTATAACCTTTTCAAATTCCTTAATGGCCTCGGCATACTTTTGTTGACTCAGGTAGTTTGCTCCCTGATTAAAATATTTTAGCAGACCGATTTTGCGCTTGGGATCAGGATAGGTCGAAGATTTATTCTTTGCCGGGTCACTGGTAAAGACATAGCCAAGGCTCCTTAATTTCTCCCTGGAGGCGGCATCAAGAGTGAGCGGTTTGGCTGCTGTCTGCTGGCCCGAGGCCGCGGCAAGCTGCTTTTTTAGAGCTAGAAACTCTTTTTCGTACTGCTCGGCCAGTTTTTTCTCCTTTTGGATCAGGTTCTTTGCCTCAGCCGGATCGTTAGCCAGGTTGTAGAGCTCACTTTCCGGCGCTCTGATGTATTTCCACTGGGCCGTGCGAAGTCCCTCCAGCGGACTCCAGCCGTAGGTAAACCTGGGATAGTCGGTTTCGCAGTAGAGCACAAGGTTCAAATCCTTCTTCTGGCCGCTCAAAAGGGGAAGAAGACTTACTCCCTGCATCCCCTGGGGCGCCTTCTGTCCCAGAATATCAAGCAGGGTAGGAGCAATATCAATCAGGCGGACCAGAGAGCTGATTCTGGTGTTTTTCAGCACCCTGGGAGGATAGCGGAAGATCAGGGGGACGTGGAGGGTAGCCTCATAGAGGAAGATGCCGTGGGTATCCTCTCCATGATCTCCTAGTGCCTCGCCATGATCTCCTGATAAGACAATCAGGGTTTGATCGTAAATACCTTGCTCTTTTAATTTGTTGATCAGCACCTTGATCCAGGAATCGGTATAGGCGATCTCTCCATCGTAGGGGCTGTGAGCGTAGACATCCTTAAATGGTTGTGGAGGATCGTAGGCTGTGTGAGGATCGTAATAATGTACCCACAGGAAGAAGGGAACCTCTTTTTTGCGGCTGCCTAACCATTGAACAGCTGCCCGGGTGACGGTTTCGGCCCGACGCTCCTTCTGGAGCATAGCTGCCGACACACCGCTGGTCAGATCATCGTTATAAATGTTAAATCCCTGATCCAGACCAAAGCGGGAATCAAGGACATAGGCAGAAACAAAGGCTGCGGTCTCATATCCCTGCTGTTTTAGAAGCTCAGCCAGGGTAAGGGCAGCTTCAGACAAGGCAAAGGTTCCATTACTGCGAAGGCCATGAGTGATCGGGTAGGTGCCAGTAAAGATCGAGGCGTGCGCGGGCAGAGTGGTTGGGGTTGGAGTAAATGCCCACTCAAACAATACTCCCTCACTGGCTAGAGCATCTATCTGAGGAGTCTTAATTCGCTTATAGCCGTAGCAGCCAAGCCGATCAGCCCGCAGGGTATCGACGGTTATGACCATGAGGTTTGGAGGTGATTTTTTGTTCTGTGGTGTGCTCAGGGAAGATGAGGGAAAAAGGAAAAGTAGAAGACATAGGCTCAAAAAAATCTTTTCGATACCAACTGGGGACTTGTTCATTGCTAGACCTCTCTGTTTTAAAAATTTCATTATCTGACCTCTTATTTGGTTAAAATATATCAACATCTCGATAGAGAGTCAATAAGGGGAAAACCCTTTTGAAAAAGGGTTTTCCCCTTATACCCCTTCCCTAAAACTTTAACTATTGTTATTAAAGTTTTAGGAGGATGGTTTGGAAGGAACCCTTTTTCAAAAGGGTTCCTTCCAATAATAATATAAATTGCTATTAATAACAGTATGTTATATAATGAGTTAGATTAGATTCAACCTTAAGAGAGGCGAGCCTCAATGTTTTCCTATTTCAAGAAGCTATCTCTGGTGGATCGTCTAATGCTTTTTATAAGTCGCAGGTATAAAGAATCTGTGCAAATCAATGAGCAGCTTCTGAAGCAGATCCGCGAGCTTGCCGAGCGGCACAGAAAGCTAAATTGTCTTTGCAGGATATCTGAATTTATTGATAAGCGGTCTGATCTTCCCCTAGATGAGCTCTTGCAGGGCATTGTTGATTGTATTCCTTCAGCCTATCAGGATCAAGAGATTGTAGGGGTAAGAATTATTCTTCAGGATAGAGTCCTGGCCACTGATAATTTCAGAGAGACTGCCTGGAGGCAAACCTCCGACATTATGGTCTCTGGCCAGATTGCTGGCACCTTGGAGGTTTGCTATCTGAAAGAGGTGCCAGAAGATGCCGAGAGCCCTGTCCTTAAAGAGGAAAAAGATCTGATCAAGGCTATTAGTGAGCGCATAGGGAGGCTCATTGAGCAAAAAATAGCCGAGCAAGAACGCCGACATCTTTCCAAGCAGCTCGATATTGAGATTGCCAAGCTTGAAGCGGTGCTGCGGCAGATGCCCGAAGCAATTATCATTGCCAAAGCACCGTCGGGAGAAATTATCTTTGCCAATGAGCAGGCCGCCCAAATGGTGAGGCTTAACGGCCCGGTGCTTTCTGCTGCTCAAGAGGAGGCAAAATATGGCTTAGGATTCCACCCCGATGGCCAACCTTATCAAGGCGAAGAGTGGCCGCTGATGCGCTCTATCCATCATGGTGAGATCGTTACTGATGAGGAAATCCACTTTATCTTAGGGGATGGTCGCAAGGTGATAGCCACTGCCTGCTCTTCTCCGATCCGTGACCGCGCAGGAGTGATCATTGCTGGAATTGGCATTTTCTCTGACATTACTGAACGGAAAAAGTATGAAGAGGAGTTAAGAAACTACCGCTCCCACCTTGAGGAAGTAGTGGAGGAGAGAACCCACGAGCTTGTAGCTGCAACGAATCAGCTGCAGAGTGTGATTAGTGAGTACAAACACACCCAAGAGGCGCTAGAGCGGGCTCTAAATCAGAACAGACTTATCCTTGATTCTGTAGGGGAGGGGATTTGCGGCCTGGATTTGGAGGGCAGAACCACATTTGTCAATCCAGCATTCATAGCCGCAACCGGCTATCAGGCTGAAGAGATTATCGGCCTTCATCAACACGAAATTTTACATCATTCTAAAGCGGACGGAAAGTTTTATCCTCCTGAGGAGTGTCCAATATATCTTACTATTCGAGACGGGCGGCCGCGGCATACCTCCGATGAGGTCTTTTGGAGAAAAGATGGCTCGAGTTTTCCGGTTGAGTATGTAAGCACGCCGATTCGAGAAAAGGGAAAGGTTGTTGGCTCGGTTGTGGTTTTTAAAGATATTACCGATCGTAAGCAGGCAGAAGAGGAGAAAGCCAAAATCCAGGCTCAGCTTCTCCAGTCTCAAAAGATGGAAGCTATTGGCCTCCTGGCCGCGGGTGTAGCTCATGATTTCAATAACCTGCTGACCACGATTATTGGCTACACTGGGATGGCCATCATGAAAGCTAAAAGAGCCGATTTGCCCCTGGCCCGTGATCTAGATCAGGTGCGGCAGGCTGCTGAGCGGGCGGCTAACCTTACCCGGCAACTGCTTCTTTTTAGCCGCAAGCAGCCGATGGAGCCTGCCGCTATCGACCTCAATAGGACAGTTGATAACCTGCTTAAAATGCTCCATCGTCTCATTGGTGAAGATGTTCTTATTCGTACCGAGCTTGAGAATGATCTTTGGCCGATTTGGGCTGATGAGGGAAATATCGAGCAGGTGATCATGAATCTGGCAGTCAATGCTCGGGATGCCATGCCTCGAGGAGGCCAGCTCACCATCAAAACCGAGAATATAACTTTAGATGAAGATTTCGCGGCCCAGGTGCCGGAAGCACGAGCAGGCCGCTTTGTCCGCCTGTCGATTGCAGACACGGGAGTGGGGATGGACAAAAAGACTATGGGTCGAATCTTTGAGCCTTTCTTCACCACTAAAGGCATGGGAAGAGGAACAGGGCTGGGATTGGCTGTTGTCTATGGAATCATCAAACAGCATCAGGGATGGATCAATGTCTCAAGTGAGCCAGGGGAGGGGTCTGTATTTACTATCTATCTGCCAGCCTCTACCCCTGAGGGAGAAAAAGATAGACAAGCCGCGGCAGATCATACCAAACTATCCTTAGCGGAGCTTAAGGGAAGAGGGGAGCGAATACTGGTTGTGGAAGATGAAGAAGAGGTGCGAAGAATAGCCGCTAGAGTGCTTCAGGAAAATGGTTATCTGGTGTGTGAGGCTGCTAGTGCCCAGCAGGCGGTCGATGCTTTTGAGCGGACCGGTGGAGAATTCGACCTAGTCTTAAGTGATGTAGTATTGCCTGATCAGACTGGCCCTGAATTAATCAGCCAGCTTCTCGTCCATTACCCAAGGGTAAAGGTATTGCTGATAAGTGGCTATGCAGACCAAAAATTACAATGGCCGCAGATCCAAAAGCAAGGGTTTAGATTTCTTCAAAAACCTTTTGCTCTGCCTCATCTGCTGCGGACGGTCAGGGAGGTTTTGGAGCCAAAAGATTTTCACATCAAAAGTAACAAAGACTCTAATCAAAAGGAATGAAGACCCGCTGCCTTAAGGCGCAAGTACTATCCAAGCGCTACCCTTTATTATCCTGTTTAGCTTGCTTGGTGGCCGGGAGGGTAAAGAAGAAGGTTGCTCCCTTCCCTTTGGCCGAATCAACCCAAACCTTACCGCCATGATTTTCGATGATCTTTTTGACAATAGCCAAGCCAACGCCAGTTCCTTCCACCTGTTTTAATTCTTTCAGCCGTTGAAATATCTTAAAGATCTTCTCGTGATATTCTTTGTCAATCCCGATCCCATTATCTTTAACAAAAAATTCATACTCTTCCCCAAGCTTTTGGCAGCCAATCTCGATCATGGGCAGATCATTTTTCGGATCCATAAACTTTATGGAGTTTGAAATAAGATTGGTGAAAACTTGCAGTATCCGGGCTGGATCGCAGAAAAGGGTTGGAAACTCACCGCTAATTGTCAGATGGATATTTTTCTCATCTATTTTAGGTTTCAATTCATCGACCGCTCGCTGGACGATCTGAGAAATCGGATAGTTCTGATAATCTCCCTCAGTGGTTCCGATTTTGGAGAATTCCAAAATATCCACGATAAGCTTTTCCATATTCTCCGCATTCTTCTTGATCCGTTCAAGATAGTAGATCACATCCTCGCCGAATTCATTTCTATGATCGTGCAGTAAAATAGACGTAAAGTCCTGCAAGATGTAGAGTGGAGACTTAAGATCATGAGATACAATAGAAACAAAGTTTTGCAATTCCTCATTTTTCTCCGCCAGAGCCCTATTTTTGACTTCTAACTCCTGCTGAAGTTTTTTCTCTTCAGTGACATCTTCTCCCACATTTATGATGCCCACTACATTGCCCGCCTGATCAGTCATCGGTGTACTGTGCCATGATATTATCCTGCTGGTGCCATCACGGGTTACAATCGGGCACTCGTATGAAGATTGGGCCCGGCTGCTGAGCGACTCGCTTAACTGCTTAGCATACTCTTCTCTCCCCTCCACCGGGGTCATTAATTGAAGCCAGCTTTTGCCGAGGATACAACTTTTGTCATACCCAGTTATTTCTTCACATTTTTTGTTTGAAAGGATAACCTCACCCTCACGGTTTAAAACGACGATCAAGACATTGGCCGTTTCGATCAATTGCTTCTCGAATTCCTTCTGCTTGTTCAGCTCGGACTGTGAGGCCTCAAGCTTTTCACTGACCTGCTCCAGTTCCTCAAACGATTCCCGAAATTCATCATGGATGGATTCTAGCTCCTTATATCGGCGTTTAAGATTTTCATTTTTTTCGTGGAGTTGTTTTTGCATCCGGTTGAAGATTTCAGCCAGGTGAGCAATCTCATCCTTTGAGTCCACATGAATCATGGGCGCAGACTCTTCTCCGCTCAAGCTCTTTTGGGCCTGTTTGGTAATGGTGTCGATTGATCGGGTAAACCGAACAATGCAACAGCTCAGAATAATTCCTGCCAGTAGAATCAGGCCAGCCAGAGATAAAAAGAGAATTTGTTGAATGTGGCGATAAGAGGCTAGGGCAGACTCCGTTGATTCTTCAACCACTATTCCCCAGTTTATTTTCCGAACTGCGGTGGCGACACCGATGACTTGAGTATTCTTATTTCCGATATAGATGGTGGGGGTCCGAAATTTACTTTCAGTGTCAGATATAAATTCTCTAACTTTTTTGATATGACTGAAATCAATAGCTGTCGATACCGGTCCGATATCAGAATGGACAATTAATTTACCATTTTTATCAATTAGATAGACTGTTATCTCAGGTCTCAATTTAAGAGCCGAAATCTTTGACCACAGCCCGTAAAGGGATACCCCAGCTTTGATAATTCCGCTGACCTTATGGTCGGCAAAATTTTGGATAGGAATCGATATGTCAACCATCGGCACCACCTGATAGGATGGATACACCGGGCTGACGAACAGATTTCCTTGCTGCATGGCGACTCTGTTCTGATCGACCTGACCGGGGGGTAATTGGCCAGAGACAGAGTCGGCGCTCTGTCGAGTCGCAACTAGACATTCCTTGCCGGAGTTGTCAAGTAGAGTCAGCTTGAGGACGTCAGGCATTTTTTGTAAGTAGCGGTTCATCATCTCCTGTTGGGCTGCCAAATCTCCCCCACCTTCTCCTAAACTGCTGGCTAGGGAATTTAGCTCAGTCATGATTGCCGACAGAAAGCTTTCCGCATCCTCTTGAAGACCAGCTGCCAATTGTATATTTTTATTCCCTATCTGTTGAATGAGCTGAGCTTTGAAGGAAAAAGCGCAAATTAGACCAAAGAGGGTAAGAGAGACAATCAGAACGGCAGAGAGAGAGACGATAAGTTTATTTTTAATCTTATCCCACCAAGGGATGGTTGGGGAGTGCTTCATCGAGAAGTTTTTAGCTTTACAGCTAGATGAAAACAAGCCTGAAAATTTTTCGTGTCCGAAACTTCAAGAGACATTCTCAAGTATTTGCTCAGGTAAGGTTTTTCAATCATGAAATTACAGTAAGTTCAAGAAAAAGTGCACCTTAAGGTGAAAAACTAATTAGTTAGAATATATCATACTATCATGGGTTAATCAACCTCTTCCCATGGTAAATTTGATACAGAGCGCTCTTATTTTATGACAGACTCAAAATACTTCTCCCTCTTCTCTGGCTCCTTTTTACTCTACATTCACTGGCGTTCTGGAATATCAGGTCTCCGCCGCTAAAGCTGGTATCGGAATTGCTAGCCTAGAGCAATGTATAGTAAAAGCAGTTGTGGATAAAGGTAATCCAGAAAAGATCCTATTTACTATTGCGGAGGTGAGGAAGGAGGAGCGCGCAAAAACCATCCAGATGAGAAATTTTTCAGGAGATTGAGTTATTTTTAGGATTTTTCTGAATGGCTAGGAGAGATGACTAGGAGATGAGAGATTGAGGAGATATGCGCCATGAATTATTCTGCCAAAGGTAAATTGCTCATCATTTCTGTTCTTTTCTTGTTAGTTTCTGCAATCACCCCCCAGGGGATCGCCCAGGCATACTATAGCTATGGAGTGCCCGGCCTCGGTTTATACGGCCTCTATGGCGGGTTGTATGGATATGGCCTCTATGGCGGCCTGTACGGTCTTTATGGCGGCCTCTATGGCCTATACGGTGGGTTGTATGGTGGCTTGTATGGATACGGCCTCTATGGTGGCTTGTATGGTCTTTATGGTGGTCTCTATGGTCTTTATGGCGGCCTGTATGGCCTATACGCCGGGCTGTATGGCCTTGGTGGATTATATGGTCTTGGCCTACGATACGGTCTAGCCGAGCAGGCCGGAACATGGCAGGGAACCTGGTCCACTACGACGACTAAGGGCGTAGTTTATGCCACCGGACCAATAACCTTAAATCTGGTTATCGATCCGCTAGTGCCAGGAGTTGTGACCGGTTATGTGCAGCTTGTGGGTAACCCTGTTCTTTCTGCATTGGTAGATGTTACCGGAGAAATACTCAATAACCAGATCATTCTCTCTGGCAGCGGTATCGGGATAGGTGCTCAACCTATTCAGCTTGATTTGGTCTGCACCCTGACCTCGACTACCGAGATGACAGGTACCTATACGCAGATCAACAGTAGCTCCATTGTCGGTACAGGCTCCTTTGCCGCTACCTTGACAACACCCGTGATTTAATACTATTGCTTCAGCTCCCCTCTTCCCCTATCCTAAAGTTAAGGGGAGGAGGGGAAGTTTTTTATATCCCTGGTAGTATTATATTTTTGTAGTATTATATTTTTTATGTCCCTGGCAGTATTATAATGTGGTCAGATGCTGGTGAATCACCACAACCGATGGCGATAAGATATGCCATGAGCTTCTAGCTGCTGGTCAACAAAACTGATTGTGGCTGAGATTTCCTGATCGAAATCCTCGGCGCAGATAGCTATCGATTTTTCGAGAGCAAATTTCATGACTGCCTTAAGGTCAGCCCCTTCAGGGAGAGCGATTCCATAAGCTGTCAAAAACTCCCCAGCTTGTTTGGCCATATACTGAGCGATCAGATCAAGGGCTAAGTTTTCGGTCTGATTGAGTGCCAGCCCATAGAGAATAATGCTGTTTCGGAATTTTTCCTCAGCATGGAAGATGCTCATCACTGCCTCAGGATAACTTCCAAAGTAGGCAGCAAAATCCTGAGCATAGGCTCTGACAAGCAGCAGAGGAAAATCAGAGCTTCTTTCTTTAGCTGCAAAGATTATCTTTCTGCCGACAAAAGGATCCTTTCGCCTGATCAGAAGATCTATCCCTCCCTCGACACTATAGTGGGCGAATTCCAAAGTTATCTCATTTGGCAGATTCAGGGCCTGATAGGCCGGCTCCTGAGCCAAGACCTCCCCTAGCAGACGCGCCTTGCTAATTACATACCCTTCGTCTTTCCCACTAGTTAGACTTTGACAGTGGGCGGTAAAATCGGCACCCCATAATTCATTGTGACTGATAAAGCCAAAGGCCAGCGCTTTTTCCGTTTGTCGTTTGGCCTCAGTCCACACTTTCATGAACTCGGAGTGAACGGCGCGAGCAGGGCCCTGATCCCAATAGAGCGCATTAAAAATATCCATGCTGATCCCGCCATAGATCTCGTTGATATTCACTAGCCCATATCTTTTGCCAAGATCATGGTCAATAAAGGCATGGGTGGCTGTCCCCCAGGGGAAGGCCGATGAAGAAAAAAGAGTTAGGACTAAAAAAGACGTTCCCAGTGATAATTGCAGCAGAAAGATGAGTAGCCTTTTCATGGTTTTTTCCTCGTGGTTATAAAAAATGGTTATTAAAACGGCTTTGAGGCTAACTGACTTATTGAATCTTATCGGCTGAGTAGACAAAATTCTATATTTGGTCGAATTATTATTCTGATCAGCCTGACACCGACGCCTGGCTGATTATGGATGAGGTGAGATAACTACTATATTCGAGTAATTCGAGGAGAATAAATTATGGCTGATAGAGATAGAAAAGTAGCAGAAAATGTGGATGGCCCCTATTATGTGGATGAAAGCTGCATCCAGTGCGGGAATTGTGCTGAGGTTGCACCGGAGAATTTTACCCAGGGAGAGGAATTCTACTATGTCTATAAACAGCCCGAAAATGACGAGGAGCTCGAAAACTGCCAACAAGCACTTGAGGAATGTCCGGTAGATGCCATTGGAGATGATGGGGAAGAGCTGGAAGAAGAAGAGGAGGAAGAGGAGTAGTATTGTCGGCCACAAATGAGGGAAGAGGATTTGAACCAATCACTAGATGAGGTAAAAAAATTTTTCCAGGACCACCAAACTTTTCTGCTTATTGGCACTGCTGACCGGAACGGATTACCTCACTTGGCTATGGAGATGGAAGTCCAATGGATCAAAGAGAGAACAATTCGATTTGAGAGCTGGTTTTGCCTAGCCACTATCCGAAATCTGAGTGAAAATCCCAGGGTAGCCGTAGCCGTCATTGACCAAAAGACCCATAAAGGGTATCAGCTGCTTGGCCAGATCGAATCCATCCATGAGACTGCAATTCTCGATGGTTATGTCGCCGGGGAAATACCCGGCGAGCAAATTTTCCCTGCGCAGGCTTATCGGATTGATATAGCCATTGATAGGGTTTTACACTTTTCACCCGGGCCATGCTCTGCCCCCCTTGGCCATGACGACTTAAGCCCTTGATAGTCAATGGCTATGAAAATCTTCTTATGCTTTTTTGACTAGCCGCAAATTGCAGGCAGCCCACACCGCCCCTTTTTTAGGTGAAAGCTCTCTGTTTGGTTTCATCAAGTTTATTGGCAAAAGCTCTCTGTCTGATTTTATAAAGCTTATCGAAGGCTTGCGATCTTTTTGAAAAATTTCATTAGCATCACTGGCATAGATAACAATAAAGAGGGTGATCATGGCTACGGCAAAAAAGGTAAGACTAAAAATTATGAAGGTAAAAATAAGCTTTTTGTCTGAGGTATTCGGTGATAATAGATGCATATTTTACCCCTAAGTTTTTAAAAAATTAAAAAGTTAATAGATTTCAACATGAAAGTTAACAATTGGAAAAGCAACTCGAATGTAAAAGTCGAATGTAGTTATAGTTCAGGATAAGATAATCGTGGTTGAGAGGAAGAAAGGAAAATAAATCCGGTCAGGAGAGTCGAAGTTTTTAAGATTCAGACTATAGGACGCTTCATACTTTAGCCTTTTCATGAACTGCACTATAGCTGGGGCTTGATGCCCTATCAATTTGCTGCTTAGTATTTCGAGCCCGCTTTTCCTTAACGTCAGGTTGAAATCCAAAGCCTCGTCAGGGAAAAGATGCTGGCAGTTCACATAATTGGCCATGCTAATAGCAGAGAAGAGAAGCACGGCCAAAAGCAACAAAAAAACTGCGGCTGAGGTTACATTTCGCATATTAGATACTGAAATAATATCTTTTACTGAAATAATACTTTTTCGAAACTGCTTAAAATTTCTGTTTCTTACAACAGATCAAGGTTTGCCTAGATAGCTAATGGTTTTAATTGGTTGAGTTTATTAAATTATTAATGATTATCTCACTAACCAAGTGCACAATTTAGGCGGACACAAGGGCTGCCCCTACAATTGATTGTTTAATTGGATCTTGTTTCGCACTTGGCGAGAAAATCATTTAAACTTCAGACTATAAATTTAAGCAAATTTGATGCCGTGGGTAGAGTTAGCTACAAGTGGCTAAAATTCAAGGGCTTAAGCGGACAAGCTCCCCTCACAAGATAATTTTTTATGAAAAAAGATGCATATATATGCAGCAAAATACAAATAAATAGCCGCCTTGCTCCCTGCTATTCCAGAAAGGTAATTGTTCCGGTATCACCGACCTTCACCTGCAAGAGTTCAGCCGCACTGGCCTGGTGGGCAAAGAGCTCAAGATGGCCACTGCTTCCAAAAATAGCGCCGACCAGACAGCCTGGCTGCTCCCGCAGGGCAGCATAATGTGGCTTTAGACAATCGATAACCTGGGAGGCGATTTCCAGGATAAACCGCTCTCCGCTGCCCGCCGAAAGCTGCTGGGAGAAAAACTCCTGCCCGATACTGGTAATCAGATTGCCAAAGGCATCACGGTGAATGATCTGAAATTCATAAATTCGGCCAGCCAGGTGTCGGGGCTTTGGAACCTCAAGTTGCAGATAATCACTGATCCTGGGGCCAAAAAGATGGGGCGCAAGGCCGGTGGAAAGCCAAGCCGCAACCGGAGCAAAAATATCCCGGCCATGAAAGGTTTGACTGATGGGTAGACGAAAATACTGCTGCTCGGTCAGGTGAAATACCTGAAGGTCAGCCTGCTCCTCCTGATACGGGTATGATAAAATCCCATTATCCGGAGCGACAAAGAAATAGCGGCCTGCTTTAGCCAGAATGGGCCTCCTCTGGCTGCCGACGCCAGGGTCAACCACCGCCACATGGATGGTTCCTGCTGGAAAGTGCCGATAGGAGCTGCCGAGTAGAAAAGATGCCTCAAGAATATTATAGGCCGGCACCTGATGGCAGAGGTCCACAATCTGCACCCTGGGATTGATGCCTAGAATGATCCCCTTCATGATGCCGACAAAGGGGTCGCGGTCGGTAAAGTCTGTGGTCAGGGTGATAATTGGGATAGTGCACCTTGTGGAAGTGTCTGACAAGAGCTCTCACCCCTTTGGGAAACTTTCATGCCTTTGGTTGAGTAATTTCGGCATAAATTTCTGGTCGGCGGGTCTTTAGAAAAGACCACCCTCGCCTAGTATCCTCAATCAGACTAAGATCAATCTCAGCCATGATGATGCCGTCATGATGGCTGCTTGGTTTCATCATCTGATTTCCATCAGGATCGATGCAAAAGGTGCGGCCATAGAAGCTTTGCTCTCCTTCTTGCCCCACCCGGTTAACCCGGAAGCAGAAGACACCGTTAGCAATGGCGTTGGCCGAGATCATTTTCTCCCACTTTTGAAAGGAGGCAAAGGCACAGGCCGTAGGGCAAAAGATGATCTGGGCCCCTTTTAGGGCCAGAATCCTGGACCCTTCGGGGAAGAAGTTATCCCAGCACATCTGGATACCAATCGTGGCCAGTTGGGTCCGAAATACCGGAAACCCCAGATTACCTGGGGAAAAATAATAGGTTTCCTCCCACAAGGGGATTTGTGGAAGGTGATTTTTGCGATATACTCCCAGAAGAACGCCGTTTTGATCGATCACCGCGCAGCTATTGTAGTAGGTATTATTTTCCTTTTCAAAAATCGGGGCGATGATAACCATTTGAAGCTCTTTAGCTTTACGTTTCAAGGTCTTAATCAGAGGCCCATGAATTTCTTCAGCCAGATGAAAACTTTCCGGGCTTTTTTTTTGGGGAAACCAATGAGTATGGAATAACTCCTGAAAACAGGCCATCACCGCTCCACCCTCAGCGGCCATATCCAGCATAGACAGAGCCTTCTGAAGGTTTTGCTCCGTATCAGGATGGCACTTCATCTGAATTCCGGCAACTTTTATCAATGATACTCTCTCCTTAAAAAACCAGTAGACTATTTACTGCCCACAGCATTTTTTATATTTTTTCCCGCTCCCGCAAATGCAGGGATCATTTCGCCCTATCTTGGGCTGCTTTCTCTGGACTGGCATCTGCTTTTCACTGCCTGCGGCCCGGGCTGCCATATCAAGCTCACGCTGTACTTTCATTCTCCTGCGCCGCTCTCGCTCCTCTTCCTCACGAACTTCCTGAAATCTGAACAGATGCTCAACCGTCTGTTCCTTGATCCGCTTAATCAGGTCGTTGAACAGCCGAAAGCCTTCTTTTTTATACTCAATCAGAGGATCCCTCTGGCCATACCCCCGCATGCCGATCCCCTCTTTGATGTGATCCATTTCCAGGAGGTGATCCTTCCATTGCAGATCGATCGACTGGAGCATGATGATTTTTTCGACGTGGCGCATCATGGGGCTGGTGACGATTTTCTCTTTATTTTCATAATTGGTTAAAATCGCCTCAAGGAGTTGATCATATAATTTGGCCTGCGAGATATCTCCTGGCAGGTTGCTAAAATCATACCTTAGGCAAAACTGCTTAGCCAGAGCGTTGCTCAGTCCCTTGAGGTCCCAGGTATCGGGCCGGCTGTTGCGAGAGGTGTAGGCAGAGAGGCAGTCTTCCAGGCAATCTTCGATCATCTGATAAATAAGAGGCTTCAGGTCATCCTTCTCCAGCACTTGCCGCCGCTGCTGGTAGATGACCTCCCTTTGCTTATTCATCACGTCGTCATATTCCAGAAGATGCTTTCTGGCTTCGTAGTTTTTAGCTTCTACCTTCCGCTGGGCATTTTCAATCGCCTTACTGATCATGTTATGCTCAATTGGCTGGCCATCATCAATGCCCAGCTTGTTCATAACCTTGCTGATCATTTCTCCGCCAAAGATGCGCAGCAGGTCATCTTCTAGTGATAGATAAAATCGGGAAGAGCCTGGATCGCCCTGCCGACCTGCTCGTCCGCGCAGCTGATTGTCGATCCGGCGGCTCTCGTGTCGCTCCGTACCCAGGATGTGCAGCCCGCCAAGTTCAGCCACTCCCTCGCCCAGCACGATGTCTGTCCCGCGGCCAGCCATGTTAGTGGAGATGGTTACCGCTCCCCTCTGACCTGCCTGAGCGACAATTTCCGCTTCCCTCTCATGGTGTTTGGCATTTAAGACATTGTGGGGAATGCCTTTTTTCTTGAGCAGCTCATGGAGATGCTCGGATTTTTCAATAGCAATGGTTCCCACCAGAACGGGGCGTCCAATTTTATGCAATTCTTCGATTTCTCGAATGACGGCATTGAATTTTTCCCGCTCGGTCTTATAGATGACATCAGGGTAATTGGTTCTGCGCAAGGGTTTATTAGTAGGGATAACGATAACATCCAGATTGTAAATTTTGCGAAATTCAACCGCTTCGGTGTCAGCCGAGCCGGTCATGCCAGCCAGTTTTTCATAGAGGCGGAAATAATTTTGAAAGGTAATAGTGGCCAGAGTCTGGTTTTCCTGAGCCACAGTAACCCCTTCCTTAGCCTCAAGGGCCTGGTGCAGGCCATCACTGTAGCGTCTGCCAGGCATGAGCCGTCCGGTGAACTCATCGACGATAATCACTTCCCCCTCTGGGGTAACCACGTAGTCCACATCTTTTTTAAACAGCTTGTGAGCCCGCAGTGCCTGCTCGAGATGATGAATAGTATCAAGATGCTTGGCCGAGATCTGGCCATCCTCCTGCTCATAAAGGTCGGGAATTCCCAGCAGCTCTTGTGCCTTTAGAATTCCCTCTTCGGTTAAGGTGACGGTTCTCTTCTCCTCGTCAATCTCATAGTCCTTATCTTGCTTTAGCCGAGGGATGATTTGATTAACTCTGATATATTCATCCGTGGTTCCCTCGCTTGGGCCTGAGATAATCAGGGGCGTGCGGGCCTCATCAATCAGGATACTGTCAACCTCATCAACGATGGCAAAGTAATGTCCCCTCTGGACATAGTCGGAGAGGGAAAATTTCATATTATCCCGCAGATAATCAAATCCAAATTCATTATTGGTCCCGTAGGTGATATCGCATTGGTAGGCCTTCTGACGCTCCCGGTCATTAAGGTCATGAACAATTAGCCCCACGCTCAAGCCCAGGAATTGATATATCCCTCCCATCCATTCACTATCACGGCGGGCCAGATAATCATTAACGGTTACGATATGGACCCCCTCGCCGGTGATGGCATTCAGGCAGGCCGGAAGAGTGGCCACCAGGGTCTTCCCTTCGCCGGTAGCCATTTCAGCGATGTTTCCCTCATGGAGGACAATTCCTCCCATGAGCTGAACATCGAAATGCCGCATATTAAGAACCCGTTTGGCGGCCTCGCGGGTTACGGCGAAGGATTCGCAAAGGAGCTCATCCAGAATCTGTCTTCTCATTCTGGCTATAGCCTTATGAATTCTTTCAGATTCTACCTTGTCTTTCAGATCAAGAGGGTTTAGTTGAGCTATGCGCTGATCATCAATCCCTTCCGCAGCCTTCATCTGCTGCATCTTCTCTTGATATATTTGCTTGAACTTATCGGTTTTGGCTCTAAGCTCAGCATCGGTCAGGCGGCTCATCTGGGGCTCGAGGGCGTTGATCCGCTCTACAAATGTAGACAGCCGCTTTAGTTCTCGTTGATTTTTGCTCCCGATAATCTTAGTCAATAAACTTTGAAGCATAATACGTAGTCCTTATTTTTCCAGCCTAATTTTTATTTCCCGTCTAAAGGTTTATCTCCCGTGTAAAGGGCCTTGACTGACCAATATAATTATATGGCCGGCGGAGGCCCCAACACCCTAGTTTATCTCCCGTGTGAAGGGCCTCTCAGCGCCCTATTTTTGTTCTTGTTATTGCCAGGTTGTCAGATTTGCACGTTGGGAGGAGAATCCCTTGCCGTTTTTTAAACTTTGCGGGAGACACACAAAGTGCAGCTTCTGCCTCTAAGAATATAAAAAATCTTAACTATCTAAGAACCTAAAAAATTTTAGCTAAAAGGTACTTTCTAGGATTGAGGCAGCGGCCATCCTTCCTGATTTCATAATGCAAGTGAGGGGCAGTGCTCCTTCCCGTGTTGCCAACATAACCTATAAGCTGGCCGCATTCAACTCTATCGCCTGATTTTACAACATTTATCGAATTATGTCCATAGAGAGTAGAGAATCCAAAGGGATGCTGAATAATAATCAGATTGCCATATTCTCCCCGACGACCGCTGAAGGTTACAATTCCCGCACTGACAGCATAAATCGGCGTTCCGATTCGGGCGGCGATATCAATCCCCTTATGGAAGGCTATTCTGCCAGTAAATGGAGAGGTTCGATAACCGAAGGGTGAGCTGATCCAACCTATGGTAGGCCACGGAGAAGGCTGAAAGGTTGGCTGTTCCTTTCCTTTTTGACTTCGGATCGCATTAAGAAGCTCCTCCTGACTGCATGATTCTCCCCGGCTCCACTTGCTATATTCCTGAGCAAGCAGCGACATATCAATCTCTTCAAGATCGTCATCCGGCTTAGGTAGACGAAACGAATCAATGAACACTGAGCCTAATTCAATGGACGATTCCGCCGGGTCGTAGTCCAAATTCCAGAACATAACCTGGCGGGAAGAGGTGTTCCACTCCCCACTTAATGATCCCTGGTTGAGGCTGAAGTGAAGGGTTGTGTGCGGCGGCTGTCCTTCTGAGTCCGCACCTTCTGAGTCTGCACCTTGCGCCGGAAAATCAGACGATCTCGGCAGCAGGCTATGTTCATCTGTGAGAAGCTGGTTAGGAGTCAATGGTTCAAGAGTATTAATATTTGCCTCGGCTAGGGTCGGGGCCTCACATAGGGGAATTTTGTTAATGAAATCAAGGGAGAAGCAAAGGCCAAAGATTGGAACTAGGAAAAAAGTGGTCAAAATTGTTCTGACATTTTTTTTCAGTATCTTAATCTGCACTCTCAACTTTCACCCCCCTAACTTAGCACCTATCCAGAAAATTCTGAAAATCTGCGAGAGAATGGTTACTATGGGGACACCTTTCGGATAGGTTTATAAAATAAATGGCCTGAAGTTAACTCGATCGTATCAGAACTATATCCCTCTTCTCCAAAATGACCATCTCCTTGATTCGATGACCTAGGCGGTAAAATGCCGGCACTTTTTACTTATTATGAATGCTTATGAAATTTATTCAAATTTGACCGCAGGCTCTTTGAACAATAAATCGGCTGAAATGAAAAATATCCTCTTCTCTTATTCATCGGTAATACTGAAATAATTATCGGCAGTAAATAAAATTTAATCTTAATAAAACAAAACTGAATCTTACTCTAACTGAATCTTACTCTTCAAGAGGTTTGCATGATAGAACATTTGGCAGGATTTTTCAAGGAAATCTTTCTTGCCTATCAGGCCAAAAGCAGGGTAGAAAGCTTATCGGCAAGTTTTTTTCCTACTACCGGAATGGAAAAATGCTCTTCAACCTTACGCCGGGCATTGAGCCCCATCTTTTTTCTCAACTCGATATCGGTAATCAGGGTATTGAGGGCCTGAAAGAATTCATCCATTGATGAAACCACAAATCCCTCACGGCCATGCTCAACAAGATAGCGATTAGTTCCAACATCAGAGCAGACAGCAGGGACAGCAGCAGCCATATATTGCAGAGCCTTATAGCCGCATTTGCCTTCTGTCCACTTGTTGTCGGGCAAGGGCATCACCCCGATGTCGAACTGAGCTATCTCCTGATCCTGAGTTTCCAGTCTCCAAGGAATGTGCCTGACCTTAACCCCTGGGATTTCAACTCCGGCATCACAGACAACGTTGACCTGGATCTCGTAGACCTTAGACAGAGTCTGAAATACCGAAGATAACATTGCTAGGTGGTGCAGATTTCCTCTTCCCCCTACCCAGCCAATGATCACTTTGTCCTGAGCAGTGCTTTCTTTCTCTTGACAGCTCTGGTAGCATTTGCGTGCTATGTTGCGGGTTTCTACTGCCGAGGGAATTACGGTTACGCTTGGGTTGAACTGAGCGGCATAGTCAGCCAGAATCTGGTTTCCAGCAACCACAAGATCAGCGATTTTGACAAGATATTGAAATTTCAAGCTTCTTGCTCTGCTGTAGGTTTGCTTGTGTCGGTCATCTCGATAATAGATAGCATCGTCAAAATCAAAGACCAGCCTTCTAGCATACCTTCTAAAAAATTTGGCCTCAAGCTGCGTAGGCAGCTTTTTTTGCAGGTAAACAATATCAAAGTACCTCATCTGCCGAAAAGTTTTGATCTTGTCAGCAATTGTTTTCGGATAGCGGACAGCAGACGGCTCAAACCCCTGCTGGCGTAGTTCGGCCAGGAGATTGAAAACCCTGATCCGGCTGCTCGGAAGTCTCTCATCCTGATAGATAAACAAAATCTTGCCGCTCATGTTATTTTTTGTCTCTATATCCGCCTCTTGTGAGGCCTTATCTTATGAGGCCTTACCTTATCTATATTCAGTGCGAACCTTAAAGCTGCCCCATCAGAGGCGGCCAGAGGGATCGCTTTATTTTTCTGGCCTTTTTAGTGGTTCTTTCGCTGTGGTTCTTTCGCTAAGTGCGTAACACAAGTGCGCAGTGGATCAATTACACTATCAATTGTAGCTCGCGGACCTTGTGTCGCCGCAGCTTGCGCACTTTATTATCGAAAAGACCATTTAGGCCCCTAAGAATAATTTTTTTCTCAAAAAATTGCCCTCTGGCCTCAACTTCCCCGCTTTTCCCCTGATCCCATGCAATACCCCAAGAGCCATAGCATAGAGTTTGAGCATCTTTTGGTCTTCAAAAAGAAGTATTCGTAAGATGTCCTTGCGGCTCTTTTTGAGTACCCGCACTGTGCCTCGGACCTTACCATACTGCTGCCGGGCCAAGATCAGGCGGTTGCGGGTCAGGTAATACCGTCTGAGCGGAGTATGATGAGTTGTCTCCAGAGTCTGCCAGAGGAACTTGTGGGTTTTTCTCATCCCTACCGGATGAATCATGCCAAGATGAAGAGAGAGCAATATTCTGTAGCCGCATTGGCGAAGTCTCAGACAGTATTCATGGTCAACCTGATCAATAAACAGCTCATCACGGAAAGGGCCTACTCTGTCAAAAGCCGCTATTGACAATAAGCTGCCAGAGGTAATCAGGGTCTTTTCCTCTATCCACGCCCCAGTAGCCAAAGGACAAGGGACCTTTTGGTATATATACCCATTATTCGGGTCCTGATAGTTTGTTCCTATCATCCCCACCTCTTCCCGAAATGGACAATCCTGATAAGCTACAGCCAGATTCTCCACCATATTCTCTAGCAGGAGGCTATCCTGATCAAGAGTCAAAGCCCAAAGGAAGCCTTGACCCTTAGCCCAGCTCACACCCTGATTTAGCGCCGTAGCAAGACCAAGATTGTCAGGGTTTAGGATTAGGTGAGCGTTCAGGGAAGAAGAGAGGTTACGCAACATAGCCTGTGCCGAATCAGAGGAATGATTATCAACGATTACCAGACGGCTAGCCTGTCTTGCTGCCTTTGCTGCCCGCTCAGGGAAACCGGCATCAGGGTGGTAGGTAACGATGATGGTACAAATGTTTTCTTTCCTTGGTCCTGAGCCTGATAGAGGTTTATTCATTATAACTTCTCGCATTATAACCTTGTTGTTGGCTATACCCTCATCATTTAGGCAATCTGCGCTAATACATCGGCGACGATTTGCTGGAGATTGACAGTAAAATCAAGGTAGCGGACGCTGTCTCGGATTCTTTGCTGTTGAGAGGGAGAATCTGAGACCGTGCCTATAAGCTGAACAAAGTCTTCCATTCCCCTTCTCAGGGAATCGACTTGGAGCGGACATGCCAAAATAATACCGGTACTGCCTGGCTGAATAACCTCAGCGCATCCGTTACGGTCAGTGGTTAATACGGGAACACCAGCCGCTAGAGCCTCAAGACAAGCATTACTGAAGGGATCATATTTGGTCGGCAGGATAAATCCATCAGCCAAGGCTAGATATCGAAAAGCCCCTGCTTGGGGCCCAAAAAAGTGAATCCGCTCAAAAAGCCCAAGCCTTGAAGCCAGTTTTTGATAAGGTCTAAAGCACCCCTTGCCGATGACCAGCAGGTGAAATTCGGCTGGCAGGTACTGCATTCCCAAAATTGCATATTGCAGCCCCTTTCGCTCAAAGCCAGAGCCAGTAAATAGTAGAAATCGGCAGTCTGCTGAAAGCTTGTGTCTCTCAAGAAGCTGTTTTCGGATCGCCTCTTTCTGATTGAGCAGATTCCCAAATGAGCCCCACTCTACGCCGTTATGCACCACCTTGATTTTCTGCGGCAAAATACGGTATAGGGTAGTTATTTCCCGCTTGATCATTTCCGAGTTACAGTATAGCCTCTTGAGCCCAGGGCTTTCGATAGCTTTTTTTTCATAGTGCAATTTTAGCCGATGAAAAAGGCTAAGAGGACTAAGAAGCCGAGCGAAAATTCCCCGGCCCTCATCCCGATATTTTAGAAAAATTCGGTGAGTTCCGCCTCCAGCCCGCATGTGGGTTTGTCCGGGCGTGTAATCAATGCCAAATACAGCCTCGTATGAATGAAGCTTTAGATGGCGGCTTATAGCTCGCTGGAAAGAGATGAGCCGGCCTGCTCTTCCCAAGGTCTTATGTCCGATCGGGATTATTGTAAGCTGGGCATACCCGTGTCTGCCCGCAAGGTCAGGCCACTTCTGCCCTGGTAGCGTCAGGAGACAGACCTCACAGCCTGCTTCAAGGAAGGCCTCGATCAGCCGAACCGAGAACTTCTCAGCCCCCCCATATTGGGTATAAGTAGCCTTGATGAAAGCGATATTTTTCATGATTGGTGTTTTTCATCATTGATTTTTTTATGATTGATGATGCTACTTCTGACTCCTGATGATTATATTGGGATTTGATTCCATGATGCAAGAAAAATCGCTTCGTGCCAAGACTCAACTAGGGCTCAAGCTCGAATTCTCGGCTAAAGATAACTGTTCATATGAGAGTTATTGAAATTAAAATATTTCTTGCACACTTTAGCGCTCATGCTATAGAATAGAGATTCAGTAAGTAAAAATATCTTGATCTTGTTATCCAGGCCATAGTCCGGATAATAAATATCTGTGTAGGTGAGATGCCGAAGATAAAAGATTTTCCAGCAGTAGCAGCCAATTTTACCAAAGATCTTATTAGGGGGGATTTTCGCTCCATTAGGGAAAATTTTTCCGGCTACTTACTGTATAAGTTAAATAAAAAATTAAAGGATGACAGCAGCCTCAGATATCCAATATGGAGATATATCCATGCTCGAAAGTATCATCAGCTCATGAATCAGTCCTCGATGATCAGCCACTCAAAGATCAGATTCATCATTATCTATTTTTCCGATGGGAAAATAAGTAACTCAGCTGGCCGCAGGATATCGAATCTTTTGAAAAATCAAAGCCATAAAAACTATTGTCTCATCCTGGCTGGGGCCGATCATAATATTGAACACCTTACCCGCCAACTTGAGCATGAATATACCGAAGGACGGTCTGATGAGCACTTAGTCTATCTGTGCTTCGTTGAGCATAAAGATCTGATCGCCCGACATGCTTTAAACAGTGTTGCCAAGGCGATTCAGGAGGATAGCGCCCTAGAACTCATATACAGTGATGAAGATATCATCAATAAGTACGGCCTGCGGGTTGATCCCTATTTCAAGCCGCAGTATGCTCCCTTACTCCTTTTGAGTCATAATTACCTGAGCGCTTTTCTCTGCCTCAAGTTAACCGATGAGATCGTCCGAGAGATTAAGAGTTGGGAGAAAATAAATCAAGCCTCTATCTACAGGTTGGTATTAAAACTTACCAGAGGCAGGATAAGATCGACGAGAATTGCCGACGTATTATATCATCGGCATTGGCAAAATGCCATTAGGCAGGAAACTGAGTCAACTCAGGATCTAGTTCAGAATGAGGTCCTGGCTAGAGGGCTTAAGGCAAGAGTTTTCAGCTATAACCCTGCTGGATTTAATGTCTTGAAATTTTCCCCTGAGGGAAATCCTAGGGTATCAATCATTATCCCCTTTAAAGATAAGGTTTCGCTGTTAGATATCTGCCTTAAAAGCATTGAGATAAGGTCGACCTATGATAATTATGAGATAATTCTAATTGATAATAGGAGTACGGAGCAAGAAACCTTTGAGTACCTGAAAAACACAAAACATCGGGTAATTAAGGCGGATATAGAGTTTAACTATTCGAAATTAAACAATATCGGCTGCCAAGCAGCCGAGGGAGAATACCTCCTCTTTTTGAACAACGATACGGAAATCATCACTCCTGACTGGATAGAGAGTATGCTTGGTTTGGCTCAACTACCTGAAGTAGGAGCAGTTGGGGCCAAACTTTTATTTCCTGACAACACCATTCAACATGTCGGTGTGGTTTTGGGCACTCGGCACATCAATCGATGCCTTGGGGCGGATGAAGGGGGTTATAAACATTATAATAATCTGGTCAGGGAATATGGCTGTGTTACGGGCGCCTGCTTAATGGTCTCAAAGAATAAGTATCGCCAGGTAGGGGGATTTACCGAATGCCTGGCTGTGGAAGGTAATGATGTCGATTTCTGTTTCAAACTGTTAAGGGCTGGCTATTATAATGTCTATAACCCTCACTCTGTTCTCTACCATTATGAATCGGCCTCAAGAAAAGGAAAGTTTAGAACAACGGTTCAGCAAGAGAGGCTGTACATGCAACAGAATTGGAAGGAGTTTATGGTCAATGACCAATTTTATAGCCCGAATTTTTCTCCGACACGACATGATTACTGTATCAGAATAGGTTAACTATAGGAATATGTAGTTATTTTGGACTTCAATACTATATGCTTATGCTTCATATTGGATGCGGCGATGTTTATTTTGACCACTGGATAAATATCGATCTTGAGTCAGAGAAAGCGGACCTTCACCATGATCTTAGGCATCCCTTGCCATTTGAGGATAATTCGGTTGATTTTATTTACAATGAGCATTTTATTGAACACCTGACCTTACAGGAAGGCTTAGCCGCGATGGCTGATTTCTACAGAGTCTTAAAGAAGGGAGGAGTAGTTAGGATAGCTACTCCTGATCTTGATTACTTGATCTTTCGGTATATTTTTTTCTGGAAGCATCAAGAATGGATAAAAAAGTATGGATACCGGCGGCTGAAGACAAGGGCTGAGATGCTCAATCTCTGTTTTAGAGAATGGGGGCACCAATATCTTTACAATCAGCAGGAGCTGAAGCGTCGCCTTAAGGAGGCAGGTTTTCATAAAATTTACTCTCAAAAGTTTCAAAAAAGTAAGTATCCAGAGCTCAGAAATAGAGAAACAAGGAAAGATTCAAAGTTAATTTTAGAGGCGGTTAAATAGCCCTCATATTTTCGATTAATGGAGGCTAAGCGGTCTTTTCGCCAACAAAGTGCGTAAGCTGCGGCGGCACAAGGTCCGCGAGCTATAATTAATAGCGTAATTGATCCGCTGTGCATTTGTGTTACGCATTTAGTGAGGAAACCACTAAGCTTCCTCTTGAATCGAGATCGAGGATGGGGAATCATTTAAATTTGGAAATCAGGAACCATTATGGACAAATATAATATTCCTGGCGTGAGAACCTTTGAATTTACAAAAATCATTGGGCTAGAAAATATTGAGTTTGGCCGAAACGTCCTGATCGATGATTTTGTTCTGATTTATGCCAAGAATAAGATAAAGATAGGGAACTATGTTCATATAGCTTGCTTCACCTCCATAACTGGAGGTGAAAAGTTTGAAATGGGTGATTTTTCTGGAATATCGCAGGGGTGCAGAATCCTAACCGGTACAGAAGATTTTAAATTCTGGGGATTTGGCAATCCAACCATAGATGAGCGATATAGAAACACGGAACGAGCACCTATTTGCCTAGGCAGATTTTGCCTGATAGGGGCTAACAGTGTCATCTTGCCTGGAGTAACGATTGGCGAAGGGGCTACGGTGGGAGCTTGCTCTGTGGTATCCAAGAACCTAGATCCTTGGGGAATTTATGTGGGAAACAGGAAGGTTGGAGAAAGGGATAGAGAGGGTGTGCTAAAAACCTACGAGCGTTTTCTCCACGAGCTAGAATCAGGGGCTGATGATAAAAGAGCATAAACCATTTGCACAGCCAATTTATGTAACTCGCCCGATTTTGCCTAACTTGGAAGAGCTGACTGAAAAGCTAAAAGAGGTCTGGGAGTCAAAGTGGCTTACCAATAACGGCCCTCAGCATCAACTTCTTGAGGAGAAACTCCGGCAGCTACTCAAGGTCCCCTATCTTTCCTTGTTCAATAATGGGACGATAGCACTCATCACGGCCTGTCAAAGCCTTCGGCTTTCTGGTGATGTAATTACCACTCCCTTTACCTTTCCGGCTACTCCTCACGTACTGAGCTGGAATAATATAAAGCCAATTTTCTGCGACATCGATCCAAACACCATGAATATCGATGCCAATAAGATTGAGTCAATGATTACTCCTCAAACCACAGGCATTCTGGCGGTCCACGTTTTCGGTACCCCTTGCGATGTTATTAAAATACAGGAAGTAGCTGACCGCTACGGCCTGAAAATTATTTATGATGCCGCCCATGCTTTCGGCGTTGAGATTAGGGGAGAAGGGATTGGGAATTTTGGGGATATCTCGATGATGAGTTTTCATGCCACCAAACTCTTCCATACAGCAGAAGGAGGGGCTTTAACCTTTCAAGATAAGAATCTAAAGCTTAGGATCGATCTGCTAAAAAACTTTGGTATCAAGAATGAAGATGAAGTGGTCATGCCCGGCATCAATGGCAAAATGAATGAGCTGCAGGCCATACTTGGGCTGATAAATCTTAACTATTTCGAGCAAGAGAGAGAAAAGAGGAAGCTTTTGACTGAAACCTACCGCCAATGCTTACGGGATGTCGAAGGAGTTAGTTTCCTTGATGATAGTCCAGAAGTAAAAAGCAGCTACCAGTATTTTGTAATTCGTATCCATGAAAAAGCCTTTGGGAGAAGTAGAAATGAGGTATACAGCGAATTTAAACGCTACAATATCTTTACTCGTAAATACTTCTATCCCCTATGCAGTGACTATACCTGCTATCGGCATCTGCCCTCCTCTTCGCCGACAAATCTGCCCGTAGCTCAGGAGGTTGTTCAGCAGGTTTTATCACTTCCTCTTTATGGTGAGCTTTCGGTTAGCGATGTAGAAAAGATTTGTGATATTTTAAAGAGTTTCAGAAGGAAATCACATTAATCAAGGGTAAAGCAAAGTCTTGCGCCCGAAGGGTTGCGGAAGATGCCAAGAGTGAGTGTTGTTATGGCCTCATACAATCATGAAAAATATGTTGCTGAGGCTATCCAAAGTGCCCTGGACCAGACATATCAGGACATTGAAATCATTATCACTGATGACGGCTCTACCGATGGGACTGTAAGTCAGATAAAAAAATTTCGTGATCCTCGGATTAGCCTGTTTTGTTTTGAAAAAAATCAAGGGGCGTGTGTTGCTATCCGCACAAGCCTTGAGAAAGCTCGCGGTGAATATATTGCTCTTTTGAATTCTGATGACGTATTTTACCCCGACAAGCTTGAGAAGCAGGTAAGCTTTCTAAATGATCATTCTGATATTGCCGCGGTTTTCAGCCACGCACAAATTATTGATGAACAAGGCAATGACTTTGTCGATGTAAATCACTTTTATTATAGCATTTTTCAACAGGCGAATAGAACACGTTTTGAATGGCTTAATCACTTTTTCTATCATCGAAACTGCCTCTGCCATCCCAGTGTCCTGATTCGTAGAAAATGTTATGAAACAATAGGTTATTATGACGAGCGCTATGCTCAGCTGCCTGATTTCGATTTCTGGATTCGGCTCTGTATGCACTATGAAATCCATGTGCTTCAAGAAAAACTTATAAAATTCAGAATCAGGACAGATGAGGCAAATGCCAGTGGGAACAGACCCGAAGTCAGAATCCGGGATAGGTGGGAATTTGGCCAGATTCTCAAAAACTACCTGAGAATCAAGACCTGTGAAGATTTGCTGAAAATCTTCCCAGAGGCGGCAGAATATCAGAAAATTGACGAGAATTTAATTCCATTTTATGTAGCCATGATTGCCTTGAAGGTAAACTCCCCCATTTATCAGCTCTTTGCAGTTAATACCCTCCATGAGCTGCTAGGCAATCGAAAAATCGCTGAAAAGCTTGAAACCAGGTACAATTTCAGATACATTGACCTAATCAGGTTGACGGGAAGATACGATTTCTTTAATTTGGAGAGAGGCGAGATTGAAAAAAGCAAAGAGGAAAGGGAGAGAGAAAGGCTAGTGAAAAATAAGGGAATATTCAAGACTATCTTCAAATCTCTCAATTTTCACCGGAAGAATACAAAATCCAGGGGTTGAATCTCTTTATTGTTATTTTTTATTCGCTCTTATTTATTAGCTACCATTGAGAGACATAACCCTAATAAGAGCTAAGCCCATTCGAGGGTTTATGGTGTCTGATATATAAGGCTAGCAGCTGGCGGCAAATTCCTCATACAACCTAACAGGTAGTTGCTTTCTCCCCGATAGTTGCTTTCTTTCCCTGGCGTGGCTACCGGCTCAAAAGTTTTGAAAATGTGTCAATCCCATTCTCCTTTCCCCCGTGCACAGCCACCAGCTCAGGGTTCCAGCACCGGCGCTGGCTGAAGATATACCATCCTGCCTGAGCCATGATCTTAACCTTGCGCTCCATGCGGCTTACAACCTCAGGAAATTCAGCCGCCCGGTCTTTGTCTGGCTCATCCTCCACAAGATATAGGGAGGGTGGCCCACCTAGCCGGACCACTAGATAATAGCCATCCTGCACCAAGCCTAGTTTCTCATCATTAGCAGTAAGCATAGCGTACCCCTCATCCTCAGGGAGGCTGAGGAGGTCTCTCCCCCAGCAGTGATGGACAAGCGGCTGGCGCAAGATGCCAATCAGAGTTGGCAAGATATCGATTTGGCTAGCAATGGTATGAATTCGCCGCCTGCTGCTGTCGCCAAGAATCTTTGGCCCATAGAAGAGGCAGGGTATATGGAACTGATTGAGGCTAAGATCGGTTCGATAGTCAAGATTTTTCCCATGATCGGCTACAATCACGAAGAGGGTATGGTCAAAATAGGGCTGTTTTCTGGCCTCCTCGAAAAAGCGGCCAAGGGCATAGTCTGAATATTTAAAAGAATTGAGAAATCTGCTTTGCACATGCTGCTGGGGATAGTAGGCATAGGGGGTGGGGATTCGATAGGGCTCGTGGTTGCTCACGGTCAACACCACGCCGACAAAGGGCTGAGGCAAGCGGGAAAATTCTTGGTTGGCCCGGTGGAAAACCTCCTCATCCGAGATTCCCCACTCGGTCTGAAAAGCCTCTTTTGGGAAATCTTCTTGGCCGACGAAGCGGTCAAATCCGTGGCGGCGGAAAAAACCCTCCATATTGTCAAAATTTAAATCCCCGCCGTAGATAAAGCAATTATGATAGCCGAGCGGTTTTAAGACACTGGCCAGGGTAAGCATCGGCTGCTGACTTTCCACCTTTTGCATCATCGAAAGACCAATCAGGCCAGGGTATGAGCACAAGATAGCAGTCAGGCCCCGATTGGTGCGACACCCATTGGCATAGAAGCGATCAAAGAGAATCCCTTCTTGGGCCAGCCGATCGAATTGTGGGCTAGCCTGATATGCTCCTCCTAAGACTCCAATAAACTCAGCGGTAAAGCTTTCCATGATAATAATGACTACATTAGGTCGTTCAGGAGCGGAAGTAGCAGTAGTGGAAGCTGATGGAAAGTCCCGCCGCCGGACCAGTGGGTAGTCTGCCGAAAGAAAGGTTTCTGCAGGATGGGCCACTAAGAGCTGAACCGTGCGCACAGCCTCATCGGGCGTAGTAACACTTAGCTTTTTGGCCACTGAGCGGCTATCCTCGATCATCTCTTGGTAGATGGACCGGCCCAGGGTAAAGATGCCGTTTAAAGCCAACTGGTTTGGAAAATTATGCTGGCTAAAATAGGCATATCCCCAGTTTATCGGCGAAGAGCTTACGGTGCCTCGCGCCCCAAAAACTAAGAGGCCAAGACCGCTCAGGAGCAAAAGAGCCCGCTGCCAGATGGGTCGGCAGCTTGATCGGCCAAGGTGCACTTGCCCAATCCAGAAAACTATCCCGATGAACAGCGCAGACACTACGGCCCATAATATGAGGTAGGGAATTACCGGATACTCTTGCCATATAGTCCGAAGAGCTGGGCCCATGGTTTCAAGGTACTGAACAGCCAAAAGGTTTAGCCGGGCATTGTAAGCGCCGAAAAATTCAAGATCAATCGTGGATAATAAGAAGAAAAATCCAAACACCGCACCTAGGATCATGAGAAAAGCAGCCCGGATTTTATGGCTTTTAGATAGAGGAAGAAACGAGGCAGGGAGAAAGAGGAGGATCAGAATATAGGAAACAATCACCATATCGAACCGCAGCCCCACCAGGAAGGCTCGCCCAATCTCTCCGGCAGGAATATCCGCAGCCAGCTTCAGATAGCGGAACAAGAGAAAGAGGCGAAACAGCCCAAAGAAGATCAGGCTAACCCCAAAGACCAGGCTGAAAAAAAGAAGCAGTCGGAATTCTTCGGCTAGCTTGCCGCTACCTGGCTTGACTTTCCTGGATAGCAAACTGTGTCTGATACAGGTGAGCATAGATACCATTTTTAGCCAGCAAAGCGGCATGGTCTCCGATTTCCTCAATTTTCCCCTGATTCAGAACTACGATCCTGTGCGCCCCGCGCACCGTAGACAGCCGATGGGCGATAATAAAGGTGGTCCGGTCTTTCATCAGATTCTCCAGGGCCTTTTGGACCAAGGCCTCAGATTTTGAGTCTAGCGATGAGGTAGCTTCATCAAGGATCAGAATGGCGGGATTTTTCAAAATCGCCCTGGCAATGGCCAGCCGCTGCTTCTGACCGCCCGAAAGTTTCACTCCCCGCTCGCCTACCCGAGTCTCATAACCTTGCGGCATCTGGCAGATAAAATCATGAGCCAGGGCGGCCCGGGCTGCCGCGATTACTTCACTGTCGGTTGCCTCTGGCTTTCCATAGAGTATATTATTTTTTACCGTATCGTTAAATAAAATCGTCTCCTGGGTAACAATGCCTATCTGCTGCCTCAGCGAGCGCAAGGTCGCGGCTCGGATATCCAGACCATCGATGAGAATGCTTCCTGAGCTAACCTCGTAGAAGCGAGGAAGCAGGCTGACTAGCGTAGTCTTGCCTGCACCGCTACTGCCGACAATGGCTACAATCTCACCTCGAGAGACCGAAAGATTGATATTTCTAAGTACAGGCTGTTTTTCATACTGAAAACATACATCTCGATACTCGATACTCTGGCTAAAAGGGGGGATATCCACCGCGTTATCGGCTTCTCGCACACTCGGCTGAGCATCCAGAAATTCAAAAATTCGCTCCGAGGCGGCAATCCCATGCTGAATATCGTTATTCACCTGGGTCAGCTTTTTGATCGGGCTATACATCATTAGCAGGGCAGCCATAAAGGAGAAAAAGTTACCTGGCGTGGATTTTCCGGCAATAACCTGCGCGCCGCCGAACCAGACAATAAAGGCAATGCCAAAAGATCCCAGCAGCTCCATCAGCGGGCTAGAGAGTATGGCTACCCGTCCGGCACGCATCTGCTCGTTAAAGAATCGCCGGTTTTCCTGTTGGTAGCGCTCAATCTCCCGCTTCTCCATATGAAAGGCTTTGACAATCAAGGCTCCAGATAGGGTCTCATGCAGGATGACATTCAGATCAGCCACCTTTTGCTGAACCTTGCTACTGATACGACGCAGCTTTAATCCCATTTTGGCGATCAGGAGAGCCACAAAAGGCAGCACCAGTATGGCCATAATGGCCCACAGCCAATTGCAATAAAACATAACTGACAGATAGCCGATTATATCCAGCGGCTCCCGCAAAAGATCTGCCAGTGAATGGGTGATGGCTCGCTGAACCAGCCCGACGTCATTATTGATTCGGGCCATGATCAGGCCGGTAGAGCGCTTGGTAAAAAAATCCATAGACAGAGAATGGATATGAGCAAAGAGCTCATTGCGCAAACTCATCACTACCCGCTCCCCAATGTACATCATCAGATATCCCTGTATATAGCTGAAGGCACCTTTTAGAAAGTAGAGAAGCAAGATGGCCAGCGGCAGTAGCTTGAGCATGATCCAGCGCTTATTGATAAAGATATCATCCAGCACTGGCTTGACCATATAGGCAATTAAGGAATTGAGAGCTGCAGTCAGGACCATGCACAGGATGGCTATGGCCATTTTTTTCCAGTAAGGATGCACAAACCTGAGAAGACGCTTATACATTTCCACGGGCCGTCACCTTATCCTTATCATGTTCCTGCTTTTGATCTATCCCCCTTTTTTGCTCTTGCGGCTGGTGGTGGCTTAAGATTTTGGCAATTATGCTGCTGGTAGAGATGTTCTGCTCAAGGTCCACCAGTTTGACTACCCCCCCATAGCGCTCGACGATCTCCCAGCCCACAACCTCGCTCTTGCGGTAGTCGGCCCCCTTGACCAAGACATCCGGCTTCAAGGCAGCAATGAGCTTGTGCGGGGTGTCCTCCTGAAAAATAACCACATAGTCTACGCAAGTTAAAGCCGAAAGCAGCCTGGCCCGCTCCTCTTGGCCCATGCAGGGGCGATTTGGGCCTTTGAGCCGCCGAATCGAATGATCATCATTGACAGCCACAATCAACACATCTCCAAAACTTCGAGCCTCATGGAGCAGCTTGATATGTCCGACATGCAAAAGATCGAAACAGCCGTTCGTAAACACAATCCGCTGTCCCTTCAGTCTGCAGCGGCAAACAATCTCGGTCAACTCGGCCAGTGTCCTAATTTTCTGATCGGCCTCATTCTGAGTGCCTGCACAGGCAGCCAGAATCTCAGCCCCGGTTACAGTAGCCGTGCCTACCTTGCCGACCACAACTCCTGCGGCCAGGTTAGCCAGCTCTGCGGCCTCATCTAGCTCAAGCCCGGCCAAATAGCCCAAAGTCAAGGCAGCAAGGGCCGTATCTCCAGCTCCTGAAACATCAAAGACCTCTCTGGCCCGGGTGGGTAAGGTCATCGGCTCATGCCCCCGGCGGATTAGAGAGATACCGTCCTTCCCTCTGGTTATAACCACTCCCTCAAGCTCAAGCTCTCGCAGGAGCTTTTCTCCGGCCGTGCGGACATCTTCCTCACTGCGGATAAGCATTCCCGCTGCCTGGCCAGCCTCCTTCTGATTAGGGGTGATATAATGGGCCTTGTGGTATTTTTGATATGATATACCTTTAGGATCAACAAATACCGGCTTGCCCTGATCCCGGCCTAGGTTAATAATCGTGCGAAGTAGCTGGTCGGTTAAGACCCCTTTCTGATAATCGGACAAAATGATAGCCGCACTTTCCGAAAGATGCTCTCTGACATAGTCTACGATTTTTTCTTCCCATAAAGGGCTGATAGGACAACGAACCTCCCGGTCGATGCGCAGAACCTGCTGGCTGGCTGCCAGAATCCGGGTTTTTCTGGTGGTCGGACGGCTAGGATCTTGAAAAATACCCTCAGTGGGTACTCCCCAGCGGGCAAATTCTGAAAGCAGAGCCTCAGCCCCGGCGTCCTGCCCAATAACCGTGCCTATTCGGACCTGGCCACCTAGGCTGATAATATTGGCTACCACATTAGCGGCCCCTCCCAGGGTTACAAACTCCCGCTGAACATCCACTACCTGCACCGGCGCCTCAGGAGAGATTCGCTCCACCTCGCCCCATAAGTATTCATCGAGCATGACATCACCTACCACCAGAACTATCTGCTGGCTGATGCGAGAGAGAGTTTCATTTAGTCTTTGGCGGGTCAACATGTTGGAGGATGCCCTTTATACTTGGAGGCTACCTTATATTTATTTATGCCATATTACTTTATTTATACCATACTACTTATTGGTTCTTTAGCTAAGTGCGTAACACAAGTGCGCAGCAGATCCAATTATCCAATCAATTGTAAGTGCGGACCTTGTGCCGCCGCAGCTTGCGCACTTTGTTAGCGAACAGACCACTTATACCATACTACCGTAAAAAAACTTACAAATATCCATGTATTGTGTATTTGTATTGTGTATTATGTCTACGGATTATTTAAGAACAAGAGGTTAGAACCTTTTCCATAGCCTGAATTAGCTTCCGGTTCTCTTCTTCCAGCCCGATGGTGATTCGAACCGCATTCGGCAGGCCATATTCCTTGACCGTGCGAACGATTACTCCTTCGGCCAGCATCCGGTCACTGAAAGGTTTTGCATCCTGGCCTACATCTACTAGGATAAAATTGGCCACCGAAGGAACATAAGATACCTTCAGACGGTCAAATTCACGGCACAGGTACTGATAGCCAGCCCGGTTTACCTCTTTGCTTCGGCGCAAGTGCTCATCATCCTCCAAAGCCGCCTCAGCCGCGACCTGCGCCAGGGAATTAACGTTAAAGGGCTGGCGGACCCGGTTCATCAGGGAAATTAACTCACTGGAGCCGATTCCATACCCGATGCGCAATCCAGCCAGACCGTAGATTTTGGAAAAGGTTCGGACGATCAGAACCGGCTGATCGGGATGAGCCCGTAGGTAAGCAATAGAGTCGGGGAAGGCGGCATCATCGTCCACATACTCGATATAAGCTTCATCGATCACACAAATAGCTGATTTTGGTACCTGCTGTAAAAACCAACTCATCTCCTCTGCCCCTACCATTGTGCCCGTAGGGTTATTGGGATTAGCGATGAAGATAAGTTTAGTTTTTGGGGTTATAGCCTTGGCCATGCTTCTAAGGTCATGGGTATGCTCTTTTAGCGGCACTAGGATATTTTCCCCATCAGCGGCCTGAACCAGGAGGCTGTAGATAATGAAGGCCGGGCGGCCACTGATAGCCTCTTGGCCGGGAGCGAGAAAGGTGCGGACCACCAGCTCTAAGATTTCGTTGGTGCCATTGCCTAGAATAATCTGATCGGGGGAAACCCCAAGTTTTGCGGCCAGTGCTTGCTTGAGATAAAATCCGCTTCCGTCAGGATAGCGATGGAGGTCGAAGATGGCCTTCTGTATGGCCTGAATAGCCCTAGGGGAAGGACCGCAGGGGTTTTCATTAGAGGCCAGCTTAATCACTTCAGTAAGCCCTAATTCTCGTTGCACTTCGGAAATGGGTTTTCCGGGTAAATATGGGTGAAGCTGAAGAATATGTTTTTGAGCTAGATCTTTCATTTTATTCATCCTTATAAATCGACAGCAGCCCCAAAAGGAGCCACAGATAAGGAAAAACCCTCACAGAGAGGCGGCCAGCTATGAGGGTAGCGTTGATATTTTTTACGATATTGATATTTTTCTCCCTTTTTGTGCCTTATCCTGCATTAAGTTTGCTTTTTGGATATGATCCCAGAATCTTAAAAAAGTCACAGTGAGCCTGCAAGTCATCGAGCAGCTTAACTACCCGCTCATCCTGAACATGGCCATCAAAGTCAACTAAGAATACCGACTCCCAGGGGCGGTTAGGAATGGGCCGGGATTCTATACGGCGGAGGTTTATCTGATGATGAACAAAGGGCTGGAGGAGTAAAGAGAGTGCGCCGATCTGATCTTTCATGGAAAACAGGATCGAAGTCTGATCATCTCCGGTTGGTTGGCTCATCCCCTTCCATAAGACCAGAAAACGGGCAAAATTATGGGTATTATCTTCAATCCGTTTGCATACCGTGTGCAGTTGGTATAGTCCACGGATGGTTTCTTCGGCAATGAGGGCTGCGGTATCATCATTATGGACCAGCTCAACAGCCCGAAAAGTGCTAGGAACCTCGATGATTGCCTTTCCAGCCATATTCTCGCGAAGCCATTGGCTACACTGAGCAATCGACTGGGGATGAGCATAGACTTTTTCGATTTTCTCAAGTTCGGTATGCCGGGCAAGTAGGTCATGCCGGATATTGAGAATAATCTCAGTGCAGGTTTTCAGTTCCGAATCAATGAAAAGATCAAGGGTATGACTGGCCACCCCTTCGGTGGAATTCTCTAGGGGAACAACTCCGTAATCAGCTTGGTCCCTCTCCACCGCGGAAAATACCCGACTGAGACTGCTCATCGGAGTCAAGGAGGCCGAAAGACCAAATTTTTTCAAGGCTGCAATATGGGTAAAGGTAGCCTCAGGGCCAAGATAGGCGACTCTCATTGGCTTTTCCAGGGAGAGCGAGGCTGAGATAATCTCACGGAATACGGATCTTACCGAAGATGCAGGAAAAGGGCCTTTATTCATCTTTTGCAGCCTGGTCAAAATTTGCTCTTCCCGACTGGGATCATAGTAAGCCCGACTGCTTTTGGCCTTGGACCTGCCAATTTCTTTGACCACTTCAGCCCGGGCATTTAATAGGTCCAGGATCTGATTGTCAATTTCATCGATTTTTTTTCTCAAACTCTCTAAATTCACCGTTATTATTCTCCAATCGAGCGATATTTTTTTCTTTAGGCTACTCTCATGCTTTATTCTTATTTCCTGGCATAGAATTCAATGCTCCTCTTGCTAAAAAGTGCGCAATTTTGGGCAGCCCCCCTTGTGTCCGCCCCTACGATTGTGATTGGATAATCGGATCTGCTCTCGCACCTAGCAAAAGAACCATTTTAAGGTTAAAATGCTAATTAACCCTAGGATTAGGGTGGATTGAATTTACAGGAATTTGGGTCGATTGTCAAGAACAAGAAAACAATCCAGCATCTCAAGAGATAAGGCGCAGAATTCACCTCTTCAGATGGCGGCTATTTCTTAGGTTGCGGAATGATTGCCTTATTTAGTTTAATCTTTATTCTTTTCTCTTCATCCCTTATGCGCTAGACAGCGGGAGCCAATCCAGCCGCTAGGCCAGGAGCGATTGCTGTTGTGGTGCCAATGAGAGGAGAAACAGGAAAAACGGCGGTTATGGCTGCTGTTTGAGTCTGAGTATAAGGGCTTGTCGGGATAGTAAGAAGTGATGGAAGAATGAATGTATAGGATGTAGTTGAAGTCGAGGTAGCGTTTAATGAGGTTGTTGTCGCGGGTATTGTCGAAGTAACCTGGATAGCCGAGAGGGTGGGAACGGAAAAGATCGTGATCGTAGCCGCAGCTAATCTTTGTACAGGGCTTGGAATACTGATTTGCGGCCTCAGCATGAGGGGCAAGGGAAGCTGGATAGAAGGCGCCACGGCAGGAACTATTTGAAAGGGTAGGAGCGGTGGATAAAGGATAGGAGCTCCATACCCCAGTGCGAGCCGTAAAGGTGGAGAAAGCAGGGGTAATACCCAATAACTTGAAAATGGGATTACTTGAGCTGTTGCAGTTTTAAAAAAAACCAGTATGCTGATCAGGATAACCGAAAATAAAGAAAATTTCCTCATTGTTTGGTTCCTCCCAAATGGTGATTAAGTTACAATGCTGACTGCACTGAAAAGCTGATTTTCTATTCAATATTCAATAGCTAAAGCTATACAAAGCTATGCTCTTGGTATTTTTTAAAATGCTTAACATATTGAAACTCTGTCCTAACCCTAATAATGTAGGCTAAGGTACAAGATAAGGTACAAGATATATCGACGATATATACTTGAATTATATGCTTGAAAAATTCGATACACGTTCGGGAGGAAGAGATAATCAATAACGTTCAAGATCAAGAATGCCACAAAATATATATATTTCAAGATACACTGAAAGCGGATTAAAAATCAATAGATAAGTGTCAACAACAGATGTTCCCCATCAGATGTTCCCCATGTTTAAATTAGGAGGAGGAGATAAGCCGCAGGGTAAGGGTATTGAGGTAAAAGACAATAGT
>JAILZY010000019.1 GCA_023512255.1 bacterium
GGAACCCTTTTGAAAAAGGGTTCCTTCCAAACCATCCTCCTAAAACTTTAATTAATATTAATTAAAGTTTTAGGAAAGGGGTTAGAGGGGAAAACCCTTTTTCAAAAGGGTTTTCCCCTCCTTACGCATCGCCCTTCGAATGACGTAGGGATTCATCCCCAGCATGGTGCAGATATTGCGGAAACTGAATAGATAGTCGAAATTATCTATCTCTATCCAATAGAGCGCAGCCTCTCTGCCATCATTATTGACAATATCCAGCAAGGCTTGATCCAAAATCGCTTCGGCTAGGGCCTTGATCTGTGGTGGGATAGACTCTTGCCGAAATTCATCCAGGTATTCTTTTTCCAGTTGAATAGGCTCAATGTTATCAATGCTCATATTCATAACCCATACCTCCACTTAAATCTCAAAATGCCCTCTTCCCCTTGTCCCCTGCCTCAGCCTGTGCTGAATATGTTCCTGCCACCAATCCTCAAGCATCTTCTGATCAGCCTCATAAGCAGAATTATACTTATCTCCCTTAGTAATGGGAGCCCCTAAGGCTATGTAGGTGTTTACCTTTCTCCAGCCGGTACCAAAAAAACCAGCGATAGCCTGTTTGCCAACCAATGGACGACCCATGAAATTATCCCTCCTCTCTCTCTTGCTTGTAATCACCTATATTCTTCCTTCTAATCTAGGTTTAAAGCCTTGATCCTAGCTTCTTGACCACGGCTGGATCATCCAGACTCTGGATGATCTGCTGTTTGATCACCTGGCCATCGACGATTACCTGCACAGTGATCTGGGCAGACTCTTTAAGATCTTGCAGCATTGGAGAAAGAGCCCGGCTAACCTCCTGGCCAATCGACTGAGCTGAAGTTTCTGTTAGGCTGCCCTCAGACAGCTTCCGGGCGCTCTGTACCCAGGGGATGGCCTCCACTGCGGCCCGCATTGAAGCAAGCTCACTCCCATAGTCAGCGCTCACCTGCTGGCGCCAGGGAAGATAAGATGAGGTTATGAAATGAGCATAGCGGGAAAAAGCAGCCGGATCAGCCAGGGCACTTGCATAGAGCTCACTCTTTAAGCTCTCGATCTTGCCAAGACTATTTTGTGGGGCAAAGGTGGTGTCAAGCTGCATCAGAAAATTGTCCACCGGCCCTAAGATCGCGGCCGTGTTTTGCTCCATCGCCTGAGTATTGAGCCCAAGGGCAGCCGAAAATCCCTGGAAGGTAGCGTTGAGAGTTTCCCAGATAGGTTCAAATCGCTCCATTGCGCTATTAATTCCGCTAGCCAGATCAATCAGATATCCTTGCGTCTCCTCAAGCGACATCTGGCCGCTCACATAGGCACGGAGTATATCAGAGATCACTGGCTTGCCCTCCCCGCCGTAGAAAGCTGGGAAAATAGTTGGGAAAAATTCTTGTTCAGAGAATCCCTTAATCAAGGCCTCACTCACGCTGCCCAAGATGCTTTGCTTGAAGCGCTGCTCAAAGGTTTTATATTCTCCGCTATCAAGTGAGGCTGAGAAAGCCTCAGCCAGCCCCTTGGTTACGATATCGAAGATACCGCTGATCTTCTGGTTGAGCTCAGCAAAAAATTTCTGCCAGGCAGCCGGAGTATCCGGCGAGGTGAAGGCCAGCTTGCCCGTAGTGTAGGCGCCAGGCAAAACGGTTTTGGCAAACTCTTCAAGATGCGGCCAATATCCTGCCCAATCTTCAGGATTCAAGGTTTGAGGCAGCACAGAGCCGACAAGCTGGTACCAAAGCCGAAAAATACTGCTCGGCATTATCCCTGATCGGCCAACAGGGGTAAAGAGAGGCTGGCTGGCTAGAAAAGCCTCAAATGCAGCCGGCGCCTGATCAGGTGGAAGACTCAAAAGCTGGTTAAATTTCCATTCATAATATAGCTCGCCGACTTCTCGCCCAAATGGAACATAGCCAAGGAGGCCTTTCTCAATAGTATCCAAAAATAAGGTTTTAAAATCGCTGATAAAGTCAGGGCCTAGAATCTGGCTCAAAGCTTGGCCTGAGGCAAAGGCCGTCTTAGCTATTCCTTGAGCAGTCTGCTCACGCAAGATGGCATCCAGCGACCAGCCTGCTCCTCCAAGGCTAAAGGTTATCTCAGGTATTCTGCCACCTTGGCCGGCCATAAGCGCTATTCTTTTCATGAAATCAATCTGGCTTTGCCACACCTCTTGAGCGGCCTGAATCACCTGAGGCTGCCGATCCATATTGCGCCAGGTCTCAGCCACTAACTTAATTTGGCCGTCGATGGTCTCCCAGAGCAGGTTGAAGGAAGGAAGCCTTGGGGCTTCCTCCTTGGCCTTGTGCAAAAGCGCATCTATGAGACTGCGGCCATAGCCAGCCAAAGCCTGCGGCATAAGCCCAGCGCCTAAAGCACTCAGCAGAGCATTTTCCAACCCCCTGGCCGCAGCAGCAGGCGCACTATTTATCCTTCTATCCTGCAAATACCTTCCAATCTCGTTGGCAGTTGAGCTACGGACCGAAAAGCTCTGAAGCTCGCCGCTGATCGAAGGGTCAATCTTTAGCGAGCCTAGGGCCGCAGCCAAATCGGCTGCGGCCCCTTTCTGAAGGAGGAGATTCTCCCCGACTCTGGATAGAGCCGTGCGGAGTCTATTGAGCTTTTCTGATGCCTCATCAGTTTTATTTCCCGTATCCTCAATGGCCTGACCAAACTCCCTAATTACCCTGACTGAATCACTATTATCCAACCTGACCGAATTGCTATTCTCTAATTTGAGGTTTAAACCTAACTCACGATTCATGATCTTGACTCATCTCCTGGCGCAAAAATCTTTCCACTCTCCTGATCTTGTAAATAATCTCTAGTTGCTCTTCAGCGGGAAGAGCCATAAGGTCCATGACCCGGGTCAAAAATACATAGTCTATTGTGCCGCTCATTCCATCCCTAGCCTCAAAGCAAAGGTCATGAACCTCAAGGCAGGTTTCATTGGCCACCAAAAGCCGCGGCGGCTTTCGGCCCGGATATCTGCTCTCACAATCATCACAAGGTGCGGCGGCTGAAAGCCGAGCGAATCTATTCTGGCATCTGGCGCAATAAGCTTGATTTTCGCCGCACTCGGCTATTCGCCAGCGCCAGAAGTCTATGAGTTTTTTACCTCATCCTCCACTTCTAGCTGCCGCCTCGCCTGGGCATCGAGGCAGGCTGCGGCCACCAAATTCGTGAAGCCCGGGAACTGCTCGATCAGCTTAAGCTTAGTTTCCTCACTGAATGGAATTGGCTGGCCTCTGCCATCCTTGAGCTCCCAGTCGATGACTTGATGCTGGAAGATCTTGGGCAGGTAAATATCAGGATCAATATTTCCCCGGCTACTGCCTTCCGCCTCACGGCGAATGCGGCGAAGCTCGGATCTAGTCAAGGGCTTAATCTTGATTCTAAATCGTAGCCCCTCGTATTCTGATTTTTCGAATACCCTATGATTTCCATCAATCCAGACTCCTCCCTCTTGCTGATTAAGATCAAGTAGCAGATCCATGGCTTGCTCTCTCCTTTCTCTTTTTTAGTCATAACTTGCCTGACCGTTAACCAACACTACCCGAAAATCACTGGCTGCGACTGCGCTCTGATAGTAGCCGATAAAGCTCAAATCCAGATAAGCTCCCCCTGGCCCTTCAATTGCCGGTGATTCATGGCTATACTCGATCTCATCAGCCAGAAAGCTTATAGAATGAGCCCCATGAGTGCAGGTTACTGAAAGTGAGCTTTTGGTATGACTTCTCCCCTTAGCAATGAGGGTGTCAGCATCAAACAGGCCGCGGATCCTACCCTCAAGAGCAGGTGCGCCCTCGCTGGCTATCGTTCCCTCACCGCTGCCGACTAGACCAAAGCCGATAACGGTATTATTTTGGAAGTTGAAACTGATCTCCTCCAGGGTATCTATAGCGGATCCCCCTTCAGTGGCCGCGGCATCACAATTGTTGAAGATGATCGCTGGTCTGCTAAGATCAGATGCTGGCGGCTCCTGATACGAGCTTTCCCGGTATTCTTCCTTAGCGGCAATGATCGACAGCCGATAGCGCAGTTGCCCCCCGCCGCCAAAGCTGATGCTGAATCCGGCTGCCTTACAGCCGCGGTAGAGATAAAATCTGTTCTCATCAGGCCAGCCCTTTTCAAGCAGAAACGAAGGTGTAGCTGAACCTATCTTAAAGGTATGGGTATACGGATCAGAGGAGCCAGTGGTGGTCGGTGCTCCGAAAACCGCCTTGAGAATATAGCCGATAGCGATCAAATCAAGTGGACCAACTAAATTGCCGCTCACGGCTTTATTTGGGTAGAGCGGCTTGGCTGCATGTCGGCCAGCCCCAAGGAGGCTTGAGGCTTGAGGCTTTTGCTCCACTCTCAGATCGCACGAGTTAAAGGGGAGTCTGATGGCTGCCGCCGAAGCTGGCAGCGTTTTAAATGCTGGTTCAAAATCAAGCAGCACCTGGCTGCTGGCATTCGTTGCCCAACCCATAATGGTAACTCCTTCCAAAGTCTTGCCCGTCTTACCAGTTCTTGTGGATGGTAAAGACAAAGGTTACGGTTTTCTTCTGAATCATCTCGTTCTTATCCCCGAAAAATTGGCTGGGATCTTCCGAGATGGGAAAAACATTCTGCACACCGACAAGATCGAATCTCTGGTCAATCAGACTGGCAATCACATCATGAGCAATCGCTAGCACACCGTGAGTGCCTATGAGTGATTCTTCAGGTTTTAAAATTCGCTGAAAGATGCTTACTCTGACCTCAGCGTACTGGAGATAATTCCTGGCCAGCATCTGCTCATTCCTGATGGCGCCATCTTTGATGACGATAGCCGGAAAATTGCCCGAAGGTGGAAGAAAATTCTCATCGCTGGCAATCGAGATATCACTATCCCGTATATAGCTCAGAGTTTCGTCGGCCTGAAGATGCGCTTTAATTGCTTTAAGGAGCTCTCTCATAGATAAACCAATCTCTGATTTTGTGATTTTGGAAGGAACCCTTTTGAAAAAGGGTTCCTTCCAAACCATCCTCCTAAAACTTTAATAACATAGCTATTAAAGTTTTAGGAAAAGGGGTATTAGGGGAAAACCCTTTTTCAAAAGGGTTTTCCCCTAAATTTAAAGGGTTTTCCCCTAAATTTAATCCATCCAGACTACATCAGGTGAATATAAAGCTTTCCGCCGCTTATGGTTACGATATTAATTCCCTGAACTCCCCGGCGATCGAGCCTTCGCTCTTCAATGGCCTGACTCTCACTATGAGGAGCGCCGGCCAGGGCCCGTATCTTCCACAGCATATTGCCGAGGCTATCCCGAATTTCAAGATCATCATTGGCTGCCCCTGGGTGCCATTCAAGGCTTTTGATATCATAGACACCCGATCTGCTCTCAACACTGTCGATTTCCATTGGATTCTTAGTCCAATCATTGGCCATAGGGTCTTTCTCCTATCTCTCTTTGGCGAGGTTGATCTCTGGGTTACTCTTCAAACAAAATCTAATATCTATCCAATGTCCCGAAAGATCCATTACTGATGCGGCCAAGCGAGAAGATTCGATCTTGCCTGCTGCCTGTAGCCGCCGGCCCTAGATGGCGACTTTCCGCTGGAGCATCAGCGCCCAGGGAAGCAACCCCCTGGGCCACATTCTCAAGGAATCTGAGCGCGGCCCTGTAGCGCTCCTGCCACTCGCCAGCTAAAAATCCCCGGCGTCGGAAGTAGAGATTGTAGATAGCCAGATCAACAGCGATCTTTCGGACAATGGCCGGCACAGTCAAAAGCGGCAGCTCATAGCGCCCGGCAAGATAGCTCTCGATCTCAGCCTCAGCATCAGCTATGGCCCGCTCAATCACCGAAGGGTTAATGGTATTTAACTCCCTGACCAAAGCCCCGTCAGGGTGAGGTGCCGGCGTGGTTCTATTCACTCCTCGCACACAGCCGAGGAGCTGATTGCCGCTTTTGCCGCCATAGTCTATCTGCTCAGAATCGATCTCCAGTCTGCCAGAGTCAGGAAAGCCGCTAGTGTCAATGAGCGCAATCACTTCTTGGGCAGCATCAATTTCCCCGCTCAGATGGCCTGAAGCAAGATGGCTCCGATCATCGGTCAACTGAATGAGCTCATCCTCTGGTATCCACTCTTTTAAATACTCAAGGCTACAGTAAGCCATAATTAGCTTTCTCCTGCTTTTTCTGGCTACCAGCTACTAGCTGGCGATGGTGTTGTACCACAGATAGCCAAGGTCTGGCCCGGTCTGGATGATGCAGACATTTTCTTTCACCTCATACACATCCTGATTTTCAGCCGGCTCATTCCAGACCCTAGTGCTTCGAGCCAGCCCGCTCGGATAAAGCACCCTGACCTGATAGCCGGCACTTGGAGTCTTAAGCCCCGGCACCCCTGGCCGATAGAAGAGGAAAGCCGCTCCCTTGCCGGCATTCTTTTCCCATATTCTGGCTGCGGTAAAATCGCTTCCATCCTTTTTCTCCTGGGCTCCGGAGTAGATAGCTCCGCCAATCAGGACCTCATCCAGATCAAAGAGCGCGGCAATCAGCTCAGCCGAGATAATGCCCCGCTGAGTGTATTTGATTCGCTCAAGCACCGTAGTTTCCATTTTTAGCTCCTTCAGGGTATTTGAAGAAAGCATCAGGGCATTAGGCCTAAAACCGGTATTGCTCTCGATCCGGTCAATGGCAGTCTCAACATCCCTGATAAAGGTATTGCCTGCCCCAGCCGCCCATCTGCCTTGCGCATCCTCCCCTCCTGGCAGATCAGACCAGGTGCTGGTGAAAACAACCTCAGCCACTCGCCGCTCTTTTTTCAGGTCGATCTTCATGGTGCAAAATTCAATAGCATCCTGCTCCGGCTGCAAGGGTGGGGTATTTGGCAAGGTGGCCAATTGCCGATCCTCTTCGGTTACTTCCTTGGCAAAGGCATACTCGGTGGCCTTAATGGCTACGGTGTCGATCTTATAGCCGCCTCTGGCTGACCTTGTTCCTGGGGCTCTTATGGCCGCCTCATCCCGGAACCAGTCACTTTTGAGATACCGGCCGATTCTGGTCTCGGGCGAAGGTGAGTCAATGATCGGAAAGACCCGATCGGCAATATAGGCGCGGTTTCGGTAGCAAAGAGAAACATTGGCTAGCGGCCCAGAGACTAATAAACTTCGTACATCTGGCTGTCCCATGAATTTTTCTCCTCTCTTCTTATGTAGGCAGTGGGGTTTTGGTAAGATTTAATCTATCTTCTCCACTGATCCTGATAACGAATTGATTGATAATTGCTGTGATATTTGCTTGCTGATATTTGCTATAGCTTGTGCGAATTTTACTTTTAGTAATTACTTAATGGACTCCTGCCCCAAGACTGTAAATGGTTGCCGTTGACTCATCATTCATAACCCAGAGAAAGCGCCGGCTGTTATTCTGAGCCACAGATGCCGTGCCGGATATGGTTATCCCTGAGCCGGCAGTCAGGGTAATGGTCTCGGCCGCATCGGCCGCGTTCCGAATGACAAATTCAAAGCTCACGCCAGCCACACTGCCGCTATATCCAGCCTCAGTCAGGGCCGCAGCCATTTGGGCAGCTGAGGGAGTCTGATCAGAGCGATTGGCTCCATTTGGATCTCGAATAATCAGCCCACCAAGCAATTGAGCAGCCGTATAGGCGACATCGCCAGCAGTATTGATGGTTGAAACACTGCTTCGGCCAATAGGGGTTTGGGGATCGTAGGGAATAGGCCCGATCAGCTCCACTGCGCACAGCTCATCTTCGGCCTGCGCAGGCTCAAGAACCCGGGCCCTGGCCAGCTTCCAACCATCGCCCACGGCAGCCTCGGCCTTGCCTGCATCGGCCGCGCTGACGTATTCTGGCTTGACAAAGGTGCCTGGGCCAAGGGCAGAGGCTGCTACCAGCTTGCTCTTTCCAATCAGCATGACACTGCCTGCCTGACCGCTGGTGGGTGCATCCTGTAGGATGCCGAGGGCTCGTTCATTATTTGAATCCGGCAGGCGGATTTTCCCTGTGGTCGGATCAAGAACCACAAAATGATATTGGTAATTTGACAAATCTTCTGCAGCTTGAAAGGAAAGTCTAAGAACGGCATTTTCAGTACTCATCTTTCTTTCTCCTTAAAACCTTTTTCTCTCCTTAAAACCTTTTTTTCTCCTTAACCTTGGATACCTTACCGTAACCTCAAATACGTTACCGGGCAATTACTTCAATTAGTTATGCAATAATTACTTATGCAATTACTTAATCTACTTGCAATTACTTACAATTAAGGCCCAATTAAGTCCGCTGCTCGGTGCGGCTTCTCATTCCCTATAGCCCCCGCCCAAGACGAATCTCCTGCTCATACTCTCTGACCAGGTCAGGATTTTCTCTCTGAACCTCACTGAAGGCGAGGCTATAGTCTAGCCTTGGATTGCTCTTCATTTTGGCGGCAATCAGATCGCTCAAAACTTGTCCAGCACTGCCTGAGGCAGCGACATTTTTAGCCCTGGTGGCCCACTCACTGAAATTGACTACTCGGGGCAGCTCCTGTAAAAACGAGCAAAACCACTGATACGGGCTCTCATTTTTCCCCTCGGCAAAGGAAAACTCTCTCTCAGCATCAAGCTGTTCCATGAATTGAGCAAGCCCCATCCGCTCCCAAGCCGGCAGCAGTTTGCCGGCCGCAAGCTGTTGTGAGATAAACTCTTTGATTTGCTGGCGCCGAGCGGCCATCTTCTCCCTTTGTCTGGCTTCAGCAAATTCTCTGGCTGCATCACGACGGCCCTGCTCTCTGGCTTCATCAATTTTCTTGGCCGCCTCATCAGCTACCTGATTCAGCCGCTCGGAAAACTCCAATAAGCTTGCTTTGAGCTTTTCCTCAAATTCAGTCCTAAGCTGCTCCCGCTCCTGATCGAGGAGAGCCTTCATTTGCTCCTCGCTATAGGTCATGGCGCCATCCTCCTTCTGTTGTTGACTTGCGGTTAGATTGATTGCCCTATTTGTGATTACTGCTCCTGCTCCTACTCCTTTTTCCGTTTCTTCTTCTTCACCTCTAGCTGAAGGTGCCAGAGAGTCGGAAAAAAACAGACTGTATTCGCCCTCGGCAAATTTTAGGTCAGCTAACCCCTTAACTGCCGGCGGCATACCGCCTAAAAAGCCCACATGCCGAAGCCGCCCATCGGGGTAAAAGCTGGCCGAGCGCTTTTTGTACAGCCCCTGCCGAACCGCTTGGGCAAACTCTGGCACAACATCACGAAATTTGGCCAAAAGCACATTGATAAGCCGGCCATCCTTGAGCCTTTGAACCCCTTTTTTGAGCGCACTTACCCAGCCGAAAGCCGGAGAGTTATCCCCGGGGTGCCCGACGGTGATCGGCGGCTCGTGATATTCAGGATCAAAGGTTTGAACTGCTTTATCAATCAGCTCATCTCCGTTATGCTCGCGGCCGCAGCTGTCGATCTGCTTTCCGCCGGCAAAAATCGGCACCCAATCGTCAAAACCTGAAAAATCCCTGCTCAATGGATCGCTACTCACTTGTTTTTCATCCTCCTTTCTCTTGATTTACCTGATTTGCCTTATCTTGTAGCTTGTCTTGTCCCTTGCCTTGTCCCTTTCTTGAGTTACCTTAATCAGTCTTGTTGACCTCCACCGCTTACCACCTCCTCACCCTCTGTGGGCTGAGGCAGGCCGTAGGTTTCATAAAAATAGTTTTTGGCCACTGGCAGCCCGATCTCTTGGACCAAGGTCTTATCAATCTGGCTTCGGGCAAAAAGGTCTGGCTTTTTACCGGCATGAGTTACCAGTCTTGGGTAGCTGGTTACGCCGGGAAAGTTATAGTCAACAATCCAGGGAATTAGCACTCGGCTCAAGTAAGCATCGAGCAGGTCCGCATCAGCCTCGATGATATCCTGCCGCACCTGCTCGTGAATCTGGCTGGCGGCATAAGAGCCTCGGCTGGCAACTTCAGTGGTCAGGGTCTGGCCGAGGACCACCTTGGAGATCTGCTGATCAAAGTACTCACAAGCGCTCCTGTATGAGCCATCGCCCTGCCGTGAGGCCTCCATAAGCTCGATGGACATAGAGTCTGGGATAACAATTCCGGTCTCGGTTCTGATGGCATCAATGGCTTCTAAGAGCTTCCCCCGCTGCTCCGAGGCCTGAGGAGGGTATTTGCCAACCGGGGTCGGCATGCTGAATTTCTCCATGAAAATGACCCAAAATTTTATCCCATGTTTCTTGAACCAGACCGGCCACCAAAGCTTTTGTCCAAGCCCCTGGCCGTAAGGGTTGTCGCTGTCGCCGTATTGGAAGATGAGAAATTTGCGATCAGGGAGCGGCTCTCCACTCACTCGAGACTCCGGGGTAAGAAGCCGCGGCTCTCGCTCCAGAGTAAAGCAAAAGCGCCGCGGGTGCTTGCCTAAGAACTGATCAATGACAATATGCCCATCCCGCACCTTCCATATAATTTCCGCCCCCCAGTAGCCGTAGAGAATCGCCTGCAAGAGCTCCAGCCTCAGTTGATCAAAATTGCAGCTCATCAGCACGTCTTCAACAAATCGAGCAATCTCAATATCTTGCTGGCTCACCTCCCTGACCGCACCTCTCCTCCTGACATAATCCCCAGCCGGCTGGACGCTCCATTCCTTGCCCACCACAGCCAAATAGCGGGTTTGCAGCACTGCGGCCGTATGGGCATCGCGGGCAATCTCATCGTAGAGCCTGATTCCACGGCCACGGGATTCGCTGAGCAGCACCGGATCCGGATTTTCAAGCCGCCCAATCCAGCCGCCGAAAAGATCAAGGTCTTTGTCAACCGTGGCGATTTCCTTATTCACTACAAGATTTGGAGATACCTCTCGTTTGCCTGTCATATAGATAACTCCTTAAGTCAAAGCTCTATTCATTGCCTTGCCTGCCGTTCAAAATTATTCAGTGCCTTGGTCTCATTGCCTTGGTCAAAGCTCTATTCATTGCCTTGCCTGCCGTATTACCTTATCTGCCATTGCCTGCCATATAGATAACTCCTTAACTCCTTAAGTCAAAATAACTCCCTAGCCAAAAACTATTCTCAATATTCTCAAAAACTATTCATTATTCTCAAAAACTATTCATTGCCCTGACGTAATCGCACTTTCGATGAGTGCTCTCAAAATCAAAATAAGCAGTGCGGGTGCGAAAATACCCAAGGGACATGCTGAGCATATCAGCCTGATCCGCTATAGCTGACAAGGGGAAATGGGTAATCTCCTGCAGGAAATCCGCAAGCCAAGGGGCTCGGTCCGGCAGCCACACCAGCCCCGCCTCAATGGCCGGGCTCTCTTGGGCCAGGCGGGTGATTTTGTCCGCACACGGCGATGAGGGAAGGAGGGGAAGCGAGCACTCCATCGGCAGATCCTGCAAGAGTGATGAGCCTGTAGATTTATCCTCAATCAAGATCACATTGGGTGAGAATTTCTCAGCCAGCGCCCGAACCATGCGCTTCCCCTCCGGGTAAGTTAGCCAATCTCGGAAAACATCAACCAGATAATAGCCCGTTTTGGTTCTTACCCAAGTGCCGCAAACCCAAGGGCAATTAATGAGCTCATCAGCCTTTTGGGCCGTATCCCAAGCCTGCACAACCTCAAGCCACTGATCGGATGACGGAAGCCTTTGATAAGTGCGAAACCAGGTAAGGTGCACCAGCCCTCCTTTTGAGGGCACAGGGTTTTGCTGTAATTGCCCGGCAGTGCCAAAGGTGCCAAGCATTCGTTTTTGCTCCGCTAACCACTCCCGATCAAACCGTTCCGGCCAGAGAAGCTCACCCTCTTGAGTGCGCGGATCCTGCACCCCCAGGCAGGTTATGCAGCGCCGCTCAGGCTCAAACTCCATCGGAAAGCAAAGATGCTCCCAGCCTCCCTCCCGAAGCACATGGCCGGTGAGGTCATCCTCATGAAGCCGCTGCATGATAATGACAATGGCCGATCGCTTTGGGTCATTTAGCCTGGTGAAAAGCTCCTGATCGAAGGTATCAAGGGCATTTTGCCGCTCAACATTAGAAAACATCGCCTGTTTGGTGTTATGGGGATCATCAATGATCAAAATATCCCCTCCCTCTCCGGTTACTCCTGAGGTCATGCCAAAGGCTACCCGACACCCCGTTCGGTTATTCTCGTATCTGGTCTTTTGGTTCTGATCCGAGGTGAAGCGAAAGCGATCTCCCCAGCCTGTCTGAAACCAAGAAGACATCATAATCCGCCGAGATTTCAGACAATCGCGAGTCGCCAGGGCATCCTTGTGCGATCCGGTCAAAAAGCGCTTGGTCGGATCCTGCAGCCAAACCCACACCGGCCACATCACCGAGACAATGGTTGACTTTGAGGTCCGATAGGGCACATTGATCACCAGCCGGGTGATCTCCCCGCGAGTTACTGCCTCAAGGTGTCGGCAGATAGAGTCAATGTGCCAGTTGCCTATAAACTTTCGCCCCGGCTCTATCACCGGCCAGGCCGCCTCAATAAACGCCCGAAGCGACCCTTGAGCCCGATCATAGGCCTCCTGCTCAGCCGCTGAAAGCCCGCCGCGGCTGCCATTATCCCCAGGCGCGGCCAAAGCCACTAGACCCAGCTTGGCCTCATCCTGCCTCCTGCCCATTTCTCCTGCTGCCTCCTGCTCTTTTATCCTCTTCTTCATTCTTGTTATCCTCCAGGTTGTTTCTTCTGCCGGAGCCCCCCTTGACTGCTCCGGGATAATTCCCCAGATTACAGCAGCTTGCAGCCAAAAACAAAAATGCAGTAAACAAAAATTGCAGCCTAAAACCAGCCTAAAACAAAAAAGCCCGGTCAAACCATTTTCTGGTTTCAACCGGGCTTCAAGATCCGCTTTACGAAAAAAGCGTCTTTCAGTAACCGATATTAGAAAATTTTGCTGCTAAATGGTTCTTTCGCTAAGTGCGTAAACAAGTTGCGCAGCAGATCAATTACGCTATCAAGTGTAGCGTGTACGCTATCAAGTGTAGCGTGCGGATAAGCTAATTGTAGACGCGGACCTTGTGTCCGCCCTTATTGCGCACTTTGTTAGCGAAAAGACCACTATTTTGTTATTGTGTTATTGTGTTATTGTGTTTTTATTATGCTAGTTCTTAATTATCTTCTTCTCACCTCATGCTATGTTGTTCTTAATTATTTTATTCTTATCTTATTCTTATCTCATCTTTGATACTTTATACATATGCTCTTTTATTTTTACTATATCAAATATCAATTGAAAATGCAAGTATTATTTTTCGGATTATAAAAAAAATTTTTATTGCCATTCTCTTCAAGATTGGATGATTAGTAAATAATTTTTAGAGATAGTCAAATATTTTTTAGACATTCTCTCTTAAAAATGGTAAAATTAATATAAATTAGTCTTTATATATTTTATAAATAATTTATAAAATATAACTTATTGTATTTTAATGTTAATATTCATAAGCATACATTGGCAGTCAGCTTTATCCCCCCTGACTATCTTCTTCACCCAAAAGGGAAATCCCCAAACGGGAAGAGAAAGATTGAAGATCTTGCCCCGCTCTCCACCCTCTTTTCAACCCAGAGCTCATCCTCTTTGGGAGAAGTTAACTCCTCTTTGGGGAAAGTTAAGTCAACTTATTATAAGTCGACTTATTAATATAACCTAAGTCACCTTTAATCTATCTAGGGCAGCAAATAAGGCTTCTTTCTATCCTCAAGATGGTGAAGCTATCTCAGTCAGGTAGTGAATAAACATCCGGCCATAATAAATTATGGATAAGCACCTCGCTTGTCCAGCGCAGGCGAGCCGCTTGTGCTACCTGAGTAAATTACAGATCTTTATGGTCGGGGTAAATTACAGATCTTTATGGTCGGGCACTTAGAGCCTGTCTAAAAACAACAGAATTGCAATCTTTTAGAATTGCAATCTTTGGTTTTTGAAGGAGAAATAGTATGAGAAAATTTTTAAGCCACGCAAAACCTCACCTATTTTTTCTGCTTCAATTAGCCATTCTCAGCTTGGTCGGCTTTCAGCTTACCTCGCCCTGCCTTGCCGACACCAATGTCGGCGGCTATATCAGGACCAACACTGTCTGGACCGCGGACAAAAGCCCCTATGTCCTAACCAGCTCAATCATTGTCAACCCTGGTGTAACCCTGACCATTCACCCTGGGGTTGAGGTCAGGCTAGATGAAGGCAAGGGCATTCAGGTAGATGGCACCCTGATCGCCCGAGGAACAGAGCAGGCTAAGATTATATTTACCAACAGCACAGTGAATAAACCTTGGGGATACATCTTATTTACCGATAGCAGTCAGGATGCCCGCTTCGATAATAAAGGCGCTTATGTCGACGGCTCGATCCTGGAATACTGCATTGTGGAGTATGCTAATGGCAAAGACAGAGAAGGAGCTATTGTCTGCGAAAAGGCCTCACCCTTTATTAACTATTGTCAGATCAGAAACAACGCCACCTCAGGTCTAAGGGTAAAGGCCGCATCCGGTCTGATAGTAGCCAATAGCACTATAGAAAAAAATACCTCATCCTCTAATGATGGTGGTGGAATTAAGGCTACTGACAATAGCTCGCTGACCATTACCTCATGCGCTATCAGCAATAACACAGCAAGTGGCTCTGGCGGCGGGGTATATTGCTCCTCTGGCACTTTGACCATAAATTCAAGCCAGATCAGCAATAACACAGCAAATAGCTCTGGCGGCGGGGTATATTGCTACGCCTCCTCCTCCTCTGGCACTTTGACCATAACTTCAAGCCAGATCAGCAATAACACAGCAAATGGCTCTGGCGGCGGGGTATATTGCTACTCTGGCACTTTGACCATAACTTCAAGCCAGATCAGCAATAACACAGCAAGCCGCGATGGCGGCGGGGTATGTTGCGACTCTGGCACTTTAACCATAACTTCAAGCCAGATCAGCAATAACACAGCAAGTGGCTCTGGCGGCGGGGTATATTGCTCTGGCACTTTGACCATAACTTCAAGCCAGATCAGCAATAACACAGCAAGCCGCTCTGGCGGCGGGGTATGTTGTTCCTCCTCCTACTCTGTCACTTTGACCATAAGTTCAAGCCAGATCAGCAATAACAAAGCAAGTGGCGACGGCAGCGGGGTATATTGCTACGCCTCCGGCTCTTACTCCTCCTCTGTCATTTTGACCATAACTTCCTCGGTCATCAGCAGCAACACGGCCTCTAACACCAGCGGCAATGCTCAGGGTGGTGGAATTTGGGTCAGCAACGGCAATAAGGTTCAGATCTCCTACAGCTTGATTATGGATAATTCAGCCAATAAGATGGCGGCTATGTATTGCCAAGGCAGCGGCTCAGGTAGCTCCTTAAAGCTTGTCGGCAATACCTTTGTCGGCAATAAGGGGAGTGGTGAGGCTTTCTATATCACAAAATTTATCAGCTATACTATTAATCACAATAATTTCTGCAACCAAAACATCAAATATGAGTTCTATCGCGATGATCCTTCAACCTCATCAGTAGCTGATGCTGCCCAAAACTACTGGTGCACAGAGGATGAAAATGAAATTAGCGAGCGGATTTTTGACTTTTGGGACGACAGCAGCAAGGCTCGGATAGAATACTACCCCTTCCTGACAGTGCCAGATCCGAATGCTCCCCTGCCTACATTCTATAAAGACAGCGACCAGGATAACTACGGAGATACCAGCCAAGCTGTCCAGGCGCTTGAGGCTCCCCAAGGCTATGTGAATATCCCTGGAGATTGCAACGACCGGAACAAAGACATCCACCCCGGAGCTCCTGAGCTTTGCAATGGGCTAGATGATGACTGTGATGGTCAGGTGGATGAAAACCTGACCCAGCTTTGCCCGGATGGTAAAACCACAGCCACCTGCCAGAATGGTCAGTGGATTGGCTGCTCCACCACCCCACCGCCTCCCCCTCCGTCAATCCTTTGCGGTGATGCCGATGGCAACGGCAGTGTGGATATTGGCGATGCCCTGCTGATTGCCGAGTATGATGTCGGCCTAAAAAGTTCATCACAACTGCCTGGCTTTAAGGGCTGCGATGTCAATAAGGATGGGGTAGTGGACCTTTGCGATGCTCTGATGATCGCTGAATACGATGTGGGTCTTGTCCAAAAGCTTGAATGCAAATGATAGGGTATTCTAAGAGGAGGTGATCTTGATGATGAAGCTAATAAGGTCAAAGGCAAGGTCAAAAGCGAGCTTGAAAGTCTCGGCTTGGTTACTGCTTTGCAGTCTCTGCTTAGCCCTGGGCAGCTTACCTTGTGGCCCCCGCTGGTTTTTGGGGGCCGCGGACCTTTGGGCAGCTTATAACAATGCTGCCTTCTGGGCAGACGGGGCAGGGCAGAAGGTGAGCACGCTAAGCGTGTCAAAGGGTGATGAGATTCGGCTGATACTAAAGGCTGAGGTGCCAGCCTCAAAGGTCTTGCGGCTTTATAAATTCACTGTCGGCTACGATCAGAAGCTGGTGTCTGTGGTTGAGGCCAAAAAGCCGGAAGGAAACAGCTTTTCTGGCTCTATCAGCACCAAAACCGCAGGCGAGGTGGTATTTAATGGCTTTAGCACTGATGGAGTGAGCGGCCCGACCACAGTCAGCCTGCTGGAGCTGAAGCTTAAGAGCTTGGCCACGGGAAGCCTTAGCCTGAGTGCTCAGGTGAATAACTTTGGCTACGATGGTGGGGATCAATTCCCACCCACTATGCAGGCGGCCCAAATCAGCATTGAAGAGGGTGGGATCATACCTCCTCCCCAGCCGCCCCAGTGCAGCGAGGATGATTCAGGAGCAGTGGACATTCAGGGAAGTAAGGGAAGAATAGGGGGTGTGGCTCGAATTGTGGTCAGGATTCAGAATGCCCCTGATAAGATTGCCGCACTTGGCCTGAGAGTCAAGTATGATCCTGCGGTGTTCGAATATTCAGGTTTTGAGCCGGGAGAATTGACCAGATCGTTTGATCAGTTTAATGTCAATCCTGATCCTGATAGCCCCGGCCAGCTTATCATCGGAGGGCTGTCTACCGCCAGCAGCCTTGCTCAGGGGACAAGCGGCAGTCTGGTAGAGCTGAAATTTAAGGTCAAGGGCGGCCAGGAAAATCTGTGCTATAACTTCCAGGTCGAGAAACTGAAGGATGATATCGCTAGATTTTCCGCCAGCGGAGGCTGCTTCTGTATCAAAACCTGCAATGGAGACCTCAACGGGGATGGACAAATTACTCCGGTTGATGCTCTGACTGCCTTCAAGTGCTATCTGAAATTAGGCCCCTGCCCTGATTGCACTGATGTTACTGAAGATGGTGAGGTTACTCCGGCTGATGCCCTGTGCATATTCAAAAAGTATCTTGGCTTTCAATCCTGCCTGGATTAGATTTTTGGTTGGAAGGAACCCTTTTGAAAAAGGGTTTTCCCCTTATAAGGGTTTTCCCCTCATATTTCCCTCCATCCGCAAGATTCTGCCCTGCCCAGGGTGGATGGTGCCATTCTCATCAAGGGCGATGCGGCCATTAATTATTACTAGCCGAATGCCGGCGGGGTAGCGGAAAGGGTCCTGATAGCTGGCCTGATCGGCGATCTTAGCTGGGTCAAACAGCACAAAGTCAGCCCTCATCCCCACCTTGATCAGGCCGCGGTCTTGAAGCCCAAGTTTTTGGCAGGCAAGGGCGCTCATCTTGCGCACAGCCTCCTCAAGGGTTAGGATTTTTCTCTCTCGGCAAAATTCTCCAAACACTCGGCAAAAGGTGCCAAAGGCCCGCGGGTGGGGCTTTCCGATCCGCAAGGGGCCATCCGCTGCTCTTGAGCTGCTGTCTGAGCCGATCATAGCCAGAGGATGCCTAAGGATTCTCACCAGGTTATCATTGCTCATGGCAAATTGGATAATCTCAACATCGGTCCGCTCATCATGCAGAAGATCAAGGGCAGCCTCGATCCAGGATTTCCCCTGGCATTGGGCGATTTGAGCCAGGGTGAGCCCCTCCAAGGCTTTGTGGGCCTTGCTGGCCAAAAGGGAGATGAGGATCGAGGAGGCCGCCTTCTCATCCGGCAGTGCGCTGAGAAGCTGCTGGGCAATCTTTGGCCTGAGCGAGCGGTCAATCAGCCGCTGGACAATGGCCTCACTGCCTCCGCTCTGAGCCCAGTCAGGCAGCAGGGACTGAAGGCTAGTCTGGACAGCCAGGTAAGGATAGCGATCAAAGTTGACCTTGAGCCCTGCACTGCTGGCTGAGTCGATCATGGCCAGGGCCTGATCAAGTTTCTCCCAATTCTTTTGGCCGAAGGTCTTAAGGTGAGAGATCTGCAAAGATACTCCACTTTCTTTAGCTATAGCCAGGATCTCTTCCAGTGCCTCCAGCAGGCGATCCCCCTCATTTCTGATATGGCAGCTCAGGATACCTCCCGCCCGGCTGACTCGGCTAGCCAGCCTGATCAGCTCATCTTTTTTGGCAAAGCAGGCCGGAGCATAGTACAGCCCGCTAGATAAACCAAAAGCACCGCAGGCCAAGGCCTCATCAAGCCAGGATTCCATAAGGGCCATCTGCTGGCTCGATGGCTCTTGATCCGAAAATCCCATAGCTGAGGCCCGCAAGGTGTTGTGGCCAATGAGGAAAACATAGTTGAGGGTAAGAGCGCTAAGTTCAACCACCTTGAGGTATTCGGGAAAGGAGCGCCAGGTGAGAGCAAGGCCGTAGAGCTTCTCATACTCCCTGCTGCGCTCCTCAAGCAGGGGAGAGAAGACCGGGGCAGCCGAATAGCCACAGTTGCCTACTACCTCAGTGGTTATTCCCTGCCGCAGTTTGCTCTCGGCCCGATGATCTATCAACAGGGTATAGTCTGAGTGGCCGTGGATGTCCACAAAGCCGGGTGAGAGGACAAGCCCCTGGGCATCAATGACCCGAACCCGGCTGCTCTGGTCGGCTTCTACCATGCCACGGCCATCATCCCCCCTGCGGCCATCATCGCCACCGTCGTGGCTACTTAGGCGGCCAATCCAGGCTATCCGCTCTCCGCTGATGCCCACGTCGCCTAGATAGGCAGGCTGGCCTGTGCCGTCAACAATCAGGGCGCCTCGAATCAAAAGATCGTATTGTGGGCTCAAAAGGCAGTCTACCCCCCTTCTCCGCTCTGCTCTCCAGCCTGCTGCCCGCTCTGCTGCCCAGTCTGCTGTCCACTTTGCTCTATGCTCTGCTGCCCGCTCTGCTGATAGGTAAGTGGTCTTGTTTCTCCACTGCCGGCCTGCTCATTCTCCTCCTCCTGGCTCTTGACCTCCTGTGGTGCCGAGGAAGGGGACCCTGGAGCCTCAGAGCGGCTATTATACAGCCGCAGATAGCAGCCATAATTTCTTAGCACCCTTTTCACATAGTTTCTCGTTTCCTTGTAGGAGAGCATTTCCACAAATTCATCCACTTCAGCCGTGCGGTATTGATTGCGCCACCTTTTCAAGGTTTCCTCCCCGGCATTATACGAGATTAGGGTATAGATCAGATTGCCGTCAAACCGCCGAAGCAGATCAGCCAGATACCAGCAGCCAAGGGCAATATTGATCTGCGGGTCATAGAGCTGCTCAGGCTCGATCCTCTGGCCTCCGAAGGCGTTTATTCGGCTGGCGATCATCCTGGCCGTAGAGGGCAAAATCTGCATCAGCCCATAGGCATTGGCACAGGACAGGCTAAAGGGGTCAAACATGCTCTCCTGCCGCATGAGAGCGCATACCAGGAGGGGATCAAGGCCGTAGCGGCTTGAGTATTCGGCAATATAGTCCCAATAATAGAGAGGATAGAGCAGCTCAAGGACATCCGAATAGCTTTCTGAGCTTCCTTGTCGGGCAAGCGCCTGCTGACAGCGCGAGGCGGCCAGGATCGCTTCACGGCTCATGTCCGCTTGCCGGGCCAGTTTACTAAGACCGTACCAGTAGCCAGGGTCTGATTCTCTGGCCTCAATCAGGATCTTGATCTCTCCGATCGCCTCTTCTCTAAGGCGGTATTCCAGAAGTTTTTTGGCCCGGATAAGGTGAAAGCGGACATCCTCGGAATAGTTTACCTGACTGCTTTCGGCCCGCCTCGAAAAAGATGCAGCCAGAGGGGGGGGAGCAGCCGCCATTTTTTCAGCCCGCTGCCTTGCCCACCAGGTGTAGTAGGAATAGTAGCTATCGGTGATTATCGCCCGATAGAGAGTGCGGGCTGTCTCAGGGTCTTGAGCTTTTTCCGCTGACCTAGCCTGCCAGTACAAAAATTGGTGTCTGTCTGGAGGCTCATCAACCTTACTCAGGCCATCTTTGAACCGCTGCCTGGCTTCCTGGAATTTTCCCTGCTGATAAAATCCCCAGCCGATCCTCCATCGGGACTCAGTGGCAAAACTGCTCTTGGGAAAATTCCTGACCAGATTTTCGTAAGCCTCGATCGCCTGCGGGTAGTTTCGGTTCTGTTCATGAATTCTACCCAAAAAATACCAGGCCTTGTCTGCTGCTCCAGCTTTGGTGCCAAAGCTTTTTATGAGCTTTTGGTAAGCCTCGATCGCCTCGCTGTCCCGATCGCGGTTCCAGAGGCTGTTGCCAATGATAAGCAGGGCTTCGGCCACATCATCTGAGCCGGGATAGAGCCTGACCAGGCGGCGCAGGGTTTCCAAAGCCTCATCCTCCCGGCCAAGCTTTGTCTGGCATCGAGCCTCCTGAAAGAGGAGATGCGCCCGGCAGTTCGGAGAAAGTGATGACTGCTGCTTTCGAAGCTGGGCAATCCGCCGCAGGGCCTCTTCATAGCTGCGAGCTGTGATCTTGGCCTCGATCATAGCCATATGATCCTCTTCGGAAAAGCTCAAGGGGGGAAGATTATATTCTTTCTCTAGCTCCTGGTTGCACATAGTACTCAAGCGGGCGTATTCACCATCAGGAAATTGGATCAAAATTTTCTTTAAGATAACTCTAGCCTCGGTCCAATTCTTTTCATCAATCAAAGAGAGGGCTATCTGAAAAAGAATATACTCTTTTTTTTCAGGCACAAGATCAAGGGCTTTTTGGTAGTAACTCCTCGCCTGGGTATATTTTTTGAGGAAGAAAAAAAGATCGGCTATTTTAAGCACAGCCTTGGGGAAGAATCTGCTCTGCGGATAATGAGAGCTGAGCTTTTCGAAGGTGGCAATAGCCTGCCGCTGATCGCCAAGCTCTTCCAAAGATCTGGCTAGATAGTAGAGGACATAGTCCATCAGATCGGGATTCTCAAGGCTAGCAGCCTCAAGATAGCGCCTGGCCACAGGATAGTTTCCCCGGTGAAACTCCCTGACTCCTCGGCAGAAATTGTTGTCTACTGGGGGAGGGGCGGCTTTTAGGGAGTTATTCTTTTTTTGAGCTGATCTTAAGCTCTTCAGAGAGCTATTATTTTGAGCTGATCCGGGTGGGCTATTCTTTTTAGCTGATCCGGAGCGGTCGCTTTTACTGGCTTTTGATACCCTCTGCCGGCTGCTACTGCTAAGGCGCCGGGCAAAGCAGGAATCAGGTCGAAAGATCGACCAAGCCGCAGCCAACCCAATCACCAGTCCAAGGATCAGAAAGGTCTTCAAGGAGATCGTCCGATGAGCCAACCCCAGAAATCCCTTATTCGGGGATATACTCTGATTATTATTATTGATATTGGATATATTCTGGTTATTAATCTTGTGATTATTGATCTTGGAAGTATTGTTATTGATCTTAAATTTATTAATTTTGATCGTCTTATTGATTTTGATCGCCATCCTGATCACCCTGCACCTTGCGGGCCGCTACTTAGCGGGGCGGAATACAAGGCTCGCCCCTGGCAGCCGATCACCCCGCATCTTGCCTGCCGCTACCTTTTGAGAAATTTTCCACCAACCATAACCATTTCGACTCTCAGCGACTGCTCATCCATGATCACAAGATCAGCATCTCTTCCCGCAGCCAAAAGCCCTTTTCGGCTCTCAAGGCCAAGCAAAGTGGCTGGATTCAAGGTCGCCAACCGGATAGCCTGTCTCAGGCTACAGCCTGTAGCAGCCTGAAAGATATGAATAGCCTTATCCAGAGTTACCACGCTGCCTGCAAGTTGCTCTGAATCGCTGGTCAGCACTCTGTCCCCATCAACCCTGACCGCTCTGCCCCAGAGTTGATACTCACCCGGCGGCAGCCCTACAACTGGACTAGCATCGGTAATAAGTATCACTCCCCCATCTCCCTTCTGCCGCCACAAAAGCCGCATAAGCATAGGATGAACATGCTGGCCATCAGCAATAATATCGGCTGATAGGCTTTCCATATCCAGGGCCGCGCCAGTAGCTGCCGGCTCCCGCTGATGCAGCCCCCGAAGGGCATTGAAGGTGTGGGTAACATGCCTAAGCCCTTCACGGACTGCCTGCTCGACCTCCAAATAGGTGGCGTTAGAATGCCCGATCGAGACAACCACCTGGTGCTGAGCCAGCCAGCGGATCACCTCTTTTGAATAAGGCAATTCTGGTGCCAGAGTAATCATTTTAACCGTTCCCGCAGAATAATTAAGTAAAGATTTAACCTTTTCGACAGAAGGAGTACATAAATAGTGCTCATTATGTACTCCCCGATAAACAGCGTTCAAAAACGGCCCTTCCAGATGAATGCCCAGGAAGGAGGAAGCGTAGCCAGCACTCATCCAGGCCGCTGGCAGATGCTCTAAGATTGAGCGCAGCTTCTGCTCAGGCAGTGAGATCAGGGTAGGCAAGAATGAGGTTGTGCCATGAGCAAGGTGAAAATCAACGATTTTGCGGATCGAATCAGGATCTTCTGATTCAGTAAAATCGCACCCTCTGGCTCCATGAAGGTGAAGATCAATAAAACCAGGGCAGATGATTTTTCCCCCGGCATCAAAAACCGCCGTCTCCTCAGGAAGAGGGATCTTTTCCGCCTGACCAATCTCCTGTATCTTTCCATCCTTGATCAGGAGGCGGCCATTTTCGATCTCCTTAAGAGGAGTGATGATTCTACCATTGATAAGGGTAAGCATTATCGGCAACCACAATCGGCTTTCGAGAAAGAGGCGCGAGGAGTCTCTCTTTTTAGCCGGGGGTATAATTTTTACCCCATGATTTTATCCTAGAGTCATGATCTAGGGGTATACCTAGAGTCATAATCTAGGGTCATACCTGGAGTCGTTATCTAGGGTCATAATTTAGTCATAATTTATATGACAGTTTTCGCAAAAGGCTGTGTCTAGCCTGGCGGTCTTTTTCCTGCTCAATCCCCTTTGGCCGATAGCCGTCGATGACCCCCATCACTCCCCGGCCTTGGGCAGTCTCGGCAATGACTACCTCGACAGGATTGGCAGTAGCGCAAAAGATCGAGCAGACCTCAGGACAGGCCTTGATGGCATTGAGTACATTAATTGGAAAAGCGTCCTTGAGAAAGATAAGGAAGAGATGTCCAGCCGCGATCTTTTCCAGATTAGCCACGGCAGCCTCCTGCAAGGCCTGATCATTGCCCTCGAACCGAATCAGGCAATCACCGGAGGCCTCGGTAAAGGCCAGGCCGAATTTAGCCTGGGGGCAGCTGCTGCGCATAATTTCGTACAAATCCTCAACGGTTTTGATAAAGTGCGTCTGGCCGAAAATACAGTTGCACCCTTGCGGGATTGATATTGTAACCGTCTGAAATTCCATATCTTTATCTTCCCCCTTATTAAGCTTAAATTCTATGTAACCTTATAAAATTCTATGCTCTTGAAATTCTATACTCTTAACTCATGAGATAGTTCTTATCTCATTCTATTCGAGAAACTTTCGAGCTGTCAATGAGAAATATCCGATCTAAAAAACAGGCTTTACAGACGTAATAAACAGGCTTTACAGGCGGCGGCAAAAGTAGTATCTTCAGCTCATCACATTATGGCGCGGGCGGCGTAATTGTAGTTTTTATTACGAATAAAAATTTATAAATAACAATAAGTTACAAAAATAGCTCGATCAAGTCTATTCCTTGATAGCTGTAAGAGATGAGGCTATTGTTATGATCTTATCACTCTATGGTTTTTTCACTAAGTGCGTAACACAACTTGTGCAGGGGATCAATTACGCTATCAATTGTAGCTCGCGGACCTTGTGCCGCCGCATCTTGCGCACTTTGGTAGCGAAAAGATCACTCTATGTGGGGGAGGGTAAATTAAATAGTCATGGAAGATGAAAAAAAGGTATTAGAAAGAGAAATAGAACACCTTAACGAGGAGATCAAAGCTCTTGGGTATCAGCTCAGTGGGCTGCTGCACGTGGATTGCTCTTTTGGGGTCTGCTCATTTAATCCTGAAACAGATAATGTTCAGGAAAAGTTGAGGGAGGTTCAGGAGAAGAAAGCTCTGCTGGATCGGCTGAAACAAAATATCAACTCCTGTCTGAGAAAATAACATAGGCAAAAATAAGCAAACCAGCTCTCAATGTATGTGGGTTAATCCTTATGCCAGAGGGAATGCTGTTGATCCGACAAGGTGTAAAAACTGCGGGCAAGGTTAATCCTTATGCCAGAGGGAATGCTTGATTGCATTTTAAAATCAATCAGTTAACTTTCACAAAATGTGCGAGTTAACATTCTGGAATATAAAGCTTTTCAGGTGTTCGCTCTGATTCAGGTTAATCAATGCCGGTGGCATTGATGCAAGCCCGAAGGCAAAACCAGCTCTCAGTGTGAGGGGGAGTCTGCCGGCCGGCCGTCGCCGATAATGTGCCTGGCTGCCAACCCTAGAGCAAGCCAGACCGCAATACCCACAAGGCCGGTAAAACCACCAAGTACAGGGTTCATCTCTGGAAACAGGATTCGCCAAAGGCCATAGATCTGGCTATTGAAAACACCGTGCACCCAACTAGCCAGGATGACACTTTGGTAGTGAATGGTTAGCTCATTGATGAACATTCCAACCGCAATGGTTACTCCGACAAAGGTGATGATTCCAAGGAGCGGATAGCCAGGATAGTCGAATCCAACCCAAATGAGAGGAGCATGCCAAAGCCCCCAGATAATACCGAGCACAAGGTGCGCTTTGATCTTGCCAAGGGGGAGCAGCCGAGGCAGCAGATAGCCACGCCAGCCGCATTCCTCACCAAAGGCCAGCAGGCCATTGACCAAGGGAGCAAAAACTGTGCTGACTACAAATAGCTCCACCAGGAGGCTGGCTGGAGAAGAGGGAAGCTGGGCTGATGGCCCCTGTGGCTTAAAGGAGATCCCTTGAAGGGAGCGCCCGGCTTGGGCAGCAGTCTGGGTGATTAGGTGTAGCCTTTGCAGGGTAAGATCAGGCTGTCCTAGACCAATGAGCCAGCTTAGGCCATAGACTAGCCCAAAGCACATCGGAATAACCAGAGCCGAAAAACAGTATGGCTTCCACGAGCTGCCAAATTTAAAATAATTCCCTTCGAATCCCTCATGAGTGATAAAGTTAGCCGTGATGATCGTAGCCAGCGTCGGCACCCACATAAGGACGGCAATAATATTCCCTGCCCAAGCCGAGGGAGGATCGCTAAGGCGAAAACCTGTCAGGATAAGCCCCCCTTCGATGGCATAGGTAAGGCCAAAGGTAAGGAATAAAAACGAAAAAATCCCCTTTCGGTCAAGACTGCTCATAGCTCAAATTTCCCATAAGCTATATTATTTAGACATATCTTTACTATTTAGCCATATTTTTAGCCATGTTAGCCATGTCTTTGCTTTTTGGCCACTTTTCCCTCTTTTTGGGGAGATGTTTCAGGGTATTTAAGATATTTACTCAAAGATATTATAGAACCTTATCTCTCTAAAAGCCATTAGTTTAAATAGTTTTCTCGCCAGGTGCGAAAGCATATCCAAATTATTACCAAATCAATTGTGTAAGGGCAGCACCCCTTTTTGGCCCGCGCAAAATAAAATCGCTTATTCTGTTAGCCAGAGGGATTGCTAAATGGTCTTTTCGCTAATAAAATACGCAAGCTGCGGCGGCACAATGTTCGCACCTCTACAATTGATAGCGCAATTGATCCGCTGTGCATCTGTGTTACGCACTTAGCGAAAAAACCACTAAATAATTGACAATAATTGTGAACTAACAGGCATCTTTGATCGTTATTTAATATATTTTAAATAAAAATTTGACTTAACTCATGAGTTAGTGGTATAATATAAACAGTGAAAATCAGCTATGATTCTTCTTACTTCTTATAAGATTGAGCTATTTTGGGTATTAATAAAAGATTTCCTAGTGTTCCTGACAATTGGGAACATTTCACCCTGTGTGTAATGTTTCATCTGTTTCTACCATTATTATCTCTTCTATTGGAAAGAATATTTAATGGGAAGATAAGCGATGCCTCCTTATCACTATCTTCTTCTATATATTCGATATCAATTGGCACCTCATCGCGCAATAAAATTTTATTTGGCCTAGGTATTATGATTAGCCTTATATCTGCATCTATATTTGGGGCAGTAATAAAAAATAATCATGTAGCCTCATGCCAGTGGCTCTGTTTCTCTTGTATCATCTTTCTATTATTTTTTCATGGCATAGAAAGATATAACACCCACGTGGTAGATAAAATTCCCTTCTGGCGGTGGGAATATCAAAATAACATGCCGAAAAGTAAGCGTAAATAATAGCAATAATAGTCAAGAGGTAAGTACCAAAAATTTCAGGAGTTATTAATTATGAGCGGGAGAGAATTATTTGTTTTTGTGATGGGCTTAGCGGGGGCAGGCTGTAGCTTGGCTGCTGTAATCATCAGCTTAAGAGATACTATTCGAAAGATAAGAGCAAAGAAAAAGTTAGCGGAAATTTTAGCTCAAGATTCTGAATGCCAAAGGATTATTGCTAATGCTAAAACGAAAAAAACCAATAGAGAAACCAATAATGAAATAGAACCATTAGATGCTTATTATGAAATAAAGGCTTATGAAAAATGCCTCAAGCGCGGCCTGCAACAACTTTCCGAGTCCGAAAAACAATATATCAATGAAGGGCTTTATCAGCCATCCGAAGCAGGCCGAAGAGCTTACATTAAAACCATACTTTCGAGCTGCCAGCTGAAAGTTAATAACCAGGTGGAAGTTCATAATTAGCAAATCTCAGCAATGTTTCAGATAATCAACACAAAGCACGATCACGATGCCGATCATGATCGGGAGCCTCATTCTGATCGGTCAGCGGCCGCGGCCCTGGCCACAAACTCTCAAAAAGCAGAGTCTTTCTACTGCCTGTCGCTAGCGGTCTTGTGCCATTGGCTGTCTATCTTTGATAGTAGGCCGAGGCTTAGTTGGCCAAATGCCCACCATCATGACCAGCGCTTTGATTCACTCCGGTTGTCCTGCGCTCCGCTCTGGTTGTCCTGCGGCCATCAGGCTCAATATGCCCAAGGTCTGGGTGCTAAGCATTATTCTAACTATTTATCCCCGGCCCAAAGTCTTGATTATCCGGCCAGCAGGTTGTGCGATCTTAAGAGTCCATATACTAAGGCCACATCGCTCTATCGCCAGACTCTGGAAATTAGGGAGAGTCATCTTGGCTCAGATTATCCTGATGCGGCCAGAGATCTCGACCGTATGGCTATGCTCTACTACATTCAGGGTAAATACGTCGATGCCGAGCTACTTTACCGCCGGACGCTGGCCAAGCTAAGGCAACTCCTTGGGCCCGATCATCCTACCATAACCAATACGCTTATTGGCCTGGCTACGGTCTGCTTCACTCAGGGCAAGTATAAAGAAGCCGAGCAGCTTTATCAGCAGGTTTTAGCCATAAGGGAAAAAAACCTTAATCCAGACCATCAGGATATAGCCGCAAGTCTCAATAACCTGGTCAGGCTCTATAACCTTCAGGGTAGATACCAAGATGCCTTGCAGCTATCGAAGCGGGTTTTAGCCATCAGGGAGAAGGCCTTTGGACCTGATCATCCGGGGGTGGCTCAAAGCCTCAACAATTTGGCAGAACTTTATTGCAGTCAGGGAAAATATACCGAAGCAGAGGAGCTACACCGGCGGGCACTAGCCATCAGAGAAAAAACCCTTGGTCCAACGCATCCTGACCTTGCTCAAAGCCTTAATAATCTGGCTGCACTCTATAGTATTCAGGGAAGATATACCGAAGCAGAGGAGCTGCACCGGCGGGCACTAGCCATCAGAGAAAAAACCCTTTGTCCAACGCATCCTGACCTTATCCAAAGCCTCAATAATCTAGCCGCACTCTTCTATAGCCAAGGCAGGTATGAAGAGGCAAAGCAGCTTTGCAGACGGATTTTGGCCATCAGGGAGAAAACCCTTGGCCCAGACCATCCTGATATGGCCGCCTGCCTCGAAAGCTATGCCGATCTTTTGCGCAAGAGCGAAGACCAAAAGAGCGAAGAGGCCGAAAAAATCAAAGCCCAAGCCGCGGCTATACTGGCTAGGGGCCTCGGCTGGGGCCAGCAGAGCATCAAGAGGAAAAATCGGCAGACTAAAAAATAAACCCAATATGCCTAGCAGACACCAACAAGGGAAAGTTCTGAAGAAAAGATAAAGTTCTGAAGAAAGATAGTGGAATTTCAATTCTATTGACTCAAAAATAACCCCACCCACTATGCTAACTCTCACCTCCCTAACCTGAAAATAGCCGACAAGTAATTCCAGAAAAGATTTTAGAGCATGGCCATGCTCTTCGAAGGCGCAAAGCACTTATTCAAATATGAATCATGTATTACGTATTGTATTCACTATAAATCATGTATTAACACATATTAAGAGATGAGTTTTCTAGCCCTAACCATTATCGCCTTCTCCGGCCTGCTTCACGCTCTGTGGAGCTTTTTTGTTAAAAAAAGCCACCATAAGCTCGTCTTTCTCTGGCTAATGTTTGCCACAACCTCACTAATTTTAACTGCTCTTTACCTAATCTACTTCAGGCGATTCGGATTTCTGTCACCTTCCGCTTTAAGATATGCCCTGCTTACGGTCTGCGGCTACTTTATCTATCAGGTGGCGGCTGGGAAAGCTTATGAGATGGAAGATATGTCCTTGGTTTACCCCTTGACCATGTCCGCCCCTCTCTTTGTCCCTCTCTGGGCCCGGATACTTATCGGTGAGAGGCTAACTATGAGAGGGATAGCTGGAATTGTCCTATGTATGGTGGCCGTCTATATAATACCCTTGCAGAGCTTGCGTCTTGAGGCCATTACCAGGCCCTTTACTCACCTCAAGCGTCAGGGAGTGAGGCTTGCCCTCTTGGCCGCTATAGCTGATTCGGTCAGCAATGTGATCAACAAAATGGGCTTAACTAGTACCAATGCCTTTGTGTTCGCTTATTTTGTCATTGCTTGCACCAATGTTCTACTAGGGCTGCTATGTCTTCTGCACACCAGGCTGAGGAGGGAAATCGTTAAGACCATAAGACTGGATAAAAAATATATTATCCTGGCTGGAATTATTTTTGCAGCAGCATTTCCCACCTTCCAACTTGGGGTGTCTCTAGCTAAAGTGTCTTATGCCGTACCCAGTCGAAGGATCAGCATACTGTTCGGAGTCTTATTCGGGGTCCTTTTTCTCAAGGAAAGACAGGCTGCCAGAGTAAGAATAGTTGGCTCCATTCTGCTGCTTTTGGGCATCTGGCTGATGAAAATCGGATGATGAGAGAGAATAGGCTTGCTGCTTGGATCTGAAATACTTAATTCTTGGCCTAAGAGAGATAAATAATCAGAATAATACTAAAAAGAGAATTTTTTTCCGAAGACGGGGGGCTCCCCTGCCGATAAAAATAGGTGGGTATAGGGTTTTTTGATGCTCGGCTAATGGCTTATTTTTTATCCTTGCGGAGGAGAGGATAAAAGACCATTAGCCGTTTTTTGTTGCTTTTTCTCTCGCTTTTTCTTCCCCCGCTTTTTACTGCTCTACTCCTCATCTGCCAAAATGGGTGTTGTCATCTGCCAGCAATCAAAAAGCGAAGTGATCTGTCAGTAAAGTTTATAATTGCAATAAGATAAAGCCACGGTTATAATAGGGGCCAAAAGAGCGCTTAAAACTTTTGATTTTTTAGCTCCACCTTATCACAGGCATACATAAAAGCTAAAGGAGAGGGGAGTAGTAATGCTTGGGCCTGGTGTGCGCCTGGTGTCTTTTTGAAGGGAGAAAGCCCGCGTGAGTGAAGTTTTACTGAGCCTGATCCTGATCTTGCTGCTCATCTTAATCTTTTTATTCCTAAAAGGCGGCAGAAGTGGAGATGATGTAGAGTCTGCCATCTCAAAAGCTTGGGTGAAATTAGGCCTTGACGACAAGGTAGGTATGCTCACTACTTATGCTCGCGATATTCGGGACAACTACAAGTCTCTTGAGCAAATGCTTCGAGTCTGCACCGAGCGGGCTTCGCTAGGTGAGCTTAGCCTAGAGACGATTCTGGCCGATCAACTGCCTCCGGATATGTTTGGCATTCGAAAAAAAATCCTGGATGGTAAAATCCCCGATGCCTATATTCGCTCGACTGTAGGGATTATTTGCATTGATGCTAAATTCCCCTTAGATAATTACCGTAAAGCCTTAGAGCAGAAAAACCCATCTGAAAGAGAGGCTTTTGAGAAGCAGTTTTCTAGGGATGCTGAGAGGCATTTGAAAAAAATCCTCGATGATTATGTCTGTCCAGAAAAAGGTTCTGCTGAATTTGCCTTTGCCTATATTCCATCGGAAGGGGTCTACTATTGGCTGATCAATAAGCAGTATGAGATGCTTCGTGATTTTGCCAAAAAGGGAGTCCAGACCGTATCTCCTCTGACCCTTTCGCACAAGATTGAGCTGATTAAAGCAGGGGTCCACGCCAAAAAGCTTTCCGAGGAGGCTGAGATGGTTAGGGAAAATCTCTGGAAGATTTCACGGGGATTTCGAGAAATTGATGAAAAGTGGCGGATATTCTACGAAACACACCTCAAAAATGCCGGCAGGAAGGCTGAGGAGCTAGATTGTGCCTACCAAAGGCTCAGGGAAGAATTTGAGCGGATTTCAAAGCTATCGGAAGGAGAATAACCATCAATCGGCAGGAGAAGCTTTATCGGGTAAAATTTGGCCATCAGGTGATCGAATTTTCCATCAGACGAAGCATCCGCAAGACTGTTGGCATTCTTGTTCATCCGGTCAGGGGTGTGATCGTCAGCGCTCACCCTAATCTTAGCCTTAAGGAATTGCGGGCAATTGTGCTCAAGCGGGCAGAGTGGATCATCAGGAAACAAAATCTGTTAAAAAATAGCGCCACCCTTCACCCTACCAAAAGATTCGTTGAGGGCGAGCAGCTCTGGTATCTTGGAAAGCAATACCCCTTGCGCATCACCAATGATAAGCATGATAAGCATTGTAAGGAGAAGCACTCTTGCCATGGCGCAAGTGAGCACTACTGCACTAGCAGCAATCTTTTGCCCACAATCACCTTTTCCGGTGAGGCATTTTGGATTTTCCTTCCCCCTGGAATCAGGCAGAAAGAGCAAGAGGAATCACTTCTCCGCTCAGCTCTTGTGCGCTGGTATTCGGCTCAGGCCGAAGCGCTCATTCGGCAGCGAATTGAAATCTACCGCTCGGCAGTAGCGACTTCACATCCCCTCATCGTCCGGGTCCGTCAGCAGAAATGCTGCTGGGGAAGCTGCACAGCCAAAAATGCTCTTCATTTCAACTGGAGGCTCATTCTCTCACCCTTGCCGATTATCGACTATGTGGTCGTTCACGAGCTTTGTCATTTGAAAATAAAAAACCACTCTCGGCAGTTCTGGAGCCTGGTTGGCTCGATTATCCCTGATTATAAAGAGCGAAGAGCTTGGCTTCGACAAAATGGCCGGCAGCTGGATATTTAACCTGCCAAGAAAAAAGTGGGTATTCCCTTCCCTAAATCACTCCTTATTCTTGAATCACTCCTTAGTTAACGTTCCCCATCTTTTGTGGGAGGCTTATATACTCTCCTTTTATAAGTATTTGATATTTTTGAATATTGCTAGATTTTCAGGCCATTGTCCTGGGGTAGGAAATTGCCAGATTGACAGGGTTGGTAACAATAAGATATACTCTTTGTCTCAAAGAGAATCTGAGGTGTTTTTGTCTTTTGGTGTTTTTATCTTTTGGTTTATATTTGTCTTTTTTTATATTATGGTGCTTTCCCGATAACATAGAAGGAGCCATTAGAATATGATCACGGCACTGGTAATGATTGATTGTGAGATGGGTAAGGTTCATCAGGTGGCCGAAGAGCTGGTCAACCTGGATGGTATTGCTGAAGTATACTCTGTATCTGGCGAGCATGATATCATGGCCATTATTCGGGTAAAGGAGTATGATCTGCTGGCTAAGCTGGTATCACAGGATATCGCTAGCATCAGCGGCATCACCAAGACAAGCACTCATATGGCCTTTCGCTGCTACTCAAAGCATGATATGGAGAGAATGTGGTCGGATTTTCTGGGAACGTAAGGTGAAAACAGCATGACCCAGGTGGGTGAGCGTCGTCAGCCTCATCAGGCGGGTACTGAGGCGGATGGGAAGCTAAAGTCTCAAGGGGGGAAGCATCTGCTCTCTAGGGCGATTCTAAGAGCGAAGGAGCGGGCTGAGATCCCGCTCATAGCTGATATCAAACCTATTTCTCCCCGTGATGGTGATCTGATGAAGCAGCGTAACCCTCGAGAGCTAGCCAGGGCGCTGGAGCGAGCCGGAGCCTGCGCTCTTTCAGTAGTAACCGAACCAAAGTATTTCGGCGGCCAGCTCAGGATGCTGGCCGAGGTTGCCCAGGCAGTCTCAGTGCCGGTTCTGAGGAAGGATTTCATCTCTTCAGCCGAGCAGATTGAGGAGTCTGCCGCCGCTGGTGCAGCTGCTGTTCTCCTCATTTTAGCCACGATCCCGGACGTTCTCCTACCCGATCTCTATCAGCGGACGATCGAACTTGACCTAGAAGCGGTGCTTGAAATCCACACTCGCCAAGAGCTTGAGCAGGCACTAGCTCTTTCTCCCCCTCCGACTATTATCGGTATCAATAACCGGGACATCCGAAACCTTGAAAAGGACTGCGGCACGGTGCGTCTGACCGAAAAGCTAGCTCCGCTAATTCCAGACTCAGTGGTAACTATTTCTGAAAGTTCGCTGCGCACGCCTGAAGATATGAGGCGGGCTCTTGATGCTGGAGCAGATGCGGTGCTTGTGGGAACAGCCATTCTGCAATCGGATGATCCGGCTGGCCACCTTGCCGATTTGCTCAGCCGAATCAGAGGAGCAGGCCGATGACCAGGGTCAAGATCTGTGGCCTCATGAGCCGCACCGACATTGATATGGCTGTGGCCGCGGGAGCTGATGCCCTTGGCTTTGTTACCGAGTATCCCGTGCCTGTGCCCTGGAACCTCGATCGGAATAGGGCTGCCGAGCTAGTGGCTCAAGTTCCGCCTTTTGTAACCACAACGGCTGTTGTAGGTGGCTCGGTAAAGGACATGGTTGACATAGCCCTTTGGGTCAGACCTCATTTTCTACAGCTCCACGGCGATGAAACCATAGAAGAGATTCGGGCTGTATGTCAGGCGCTAGGAGGCACAGGCATCAAGGTCTTGAAGGCTCTTCGGATTGATGTGGATAGCGGCCAGGCCCGCTTCTCCCATCCTGATCCCATAGAGGCCTGCCGCCTATTGGCCAAAGTTGGCTTAGCCGGGCTAGTGATTGATTCCAAAACCTCCAGTCGACCAGCAGGCACAGGAGTTACGCTGGATTGGCAAAGGCTGCGAGGTGTGTCAGCCACTATCTCACTGCCCCTGATCCTGGCCGGAGGATTGAATGCCCAGAATGTCGGCCAGGCTATTGCTGTGGTGCGGCCCTATGCGGTTGATGTGATCAGCGGCGTAGAAAAGGAGCCGGGGGTAAAGGATGGGCAATTGATGCGCGATTTCGTCAAGGCCGCCAAAGAGGCCACAGGCTAAGGATGGCCAAAAATAGACAAGCTTGCGGGGGCGATCATCAGCATCTGCGGTATTATATGGGTGTAATGAATATTTATATGGGTCTAATGAAGATGAATAATAGAGAATGGATAATAGGGATATGAATAGACCCTACACTTTTATGCTGGTAGCTGTCAGCCTGGATGGGAAGATCTCCCCTCGGCGCCGTCCCGGACAGCCCAATCCCATCGGCCCATCCCTAATCAATCCTGAGATCATGAAATTACATAATTCACAACGAGCCAAGACAGATGGCATCATGGTAGGGCTAAACTCCATCCTGCTCGATGATTCTCGTCTGACCCTACGGGATCAGGCCGAAGGCCGAAATCCTACCCGTATTGTGCTAGACGGCCTGGCCGAGATTCCGCTCACAGCCAGGGTGCTGAACTGTCAAGAGGCTCCAACCATTATCGCCGTAACCAAAGATGCACCGGCTGAGCGGGTCAAAGCCTTCCAAGAGCGCGGGGCACAAATAATAACCTCTGGCCGTGGCCGATATGTGAACCTGCCGCATCTAATGCGCACCCTGTATGAGCAGTTCGGAATCAGGCGCCTTTTGGTTGAAGGCGGTGGCACGGTTCATCAGTCGATGATCGCCGCTGGCCTCTATGACGAGCTTCATCTGATTATCTGCCCCTTTGTCATCGGCGGATCATCCTCTATCAGCCCGGTGGAAAGAAGCTCTTTCTGGCCGAAAGGCCAGGTGCCGGTATTCAAACTTGATAAGGCTGAAGTACTTGGCGACTATCTGTATGTGATCTATAAACCAGGAGAGATTTCTGGCAGGCAGTAGCGGGACAAAAAATGAGATAGGTAACACTCAATAATTAATTTAACAAAAGTGAAGTATACTCGTTCAAGTTAAGTTTTGATTGGCATGAATATTGATAATCACGTCAATGAACATATTTTTTATGGTAAATTAAATACAATATTGAAATAAACTATAAATTTTCACCAAAATAGCTAATCAAAAATCGTGCCTAGGAAAACCAAAGTTGAAGCACTATACACCTAATATAGTTTAAGGGAGCATGGTATGGAAACAAAAGAAGATCGGTGGAGGAAATTTGGAGCCATTGTTGTTCGGCTGACACGGGGTGAGAATATTACCAGAGAGGAGGCGCGAGAGTGCTGGAGGCAGATCTGTGAAGAAGAGCAGAGTGATTTGCAGCAGGGTGCCTTTATTGCCGCGCTCCGCGCCAAGCCTGAGACACCAGAAGAGGTGGCCGGCACCTTCGAGGCTCTCTATGAGTATGATACCTTGAAGGTGAAGGTGAATACACCCGAGCCCCTGATCGACAATTGCGGCACAGGCGCCGATACCTTGAAAACGATGAATATCAGCACCGGTGCGGCTATCATCGCCGCTTCCCTGGGGCTGTATGTGGTTCGACATGCGGCCCGAGCCATTTCATCCAACTGTGGAGCCATTGATGTCATCGAGGCCTTGGGGATAAATGTTGAGTCTGCCCCTGAGGTCCCGAAAAAGAGCATCGAGCAGGCAGGCATCTGCGCCTGGAACGCCTTTTTACCCACCGTGCATCCGAAGACCTTGGCCAGGGTCCTTTCGCAGATAAGGTTCGGCTCAACCATCAACCTAGTAGGGCCACTGCTCAATCCCACCATGCCGACCTTCAAGGTCATGGGTGTACCTAACCAGCAGATGATCGACATTGAAGCCAAGACCTTGCGGGAGCTTGGATTTAAGAGAGCTTTTGTCATGCATGGCCTGGATGATGAATCGGGCAAGGGGATGGATGAGCTCTCTACCCTTGGAGTAACCCATGTGGCTGAGCTGGCTGAGGATGGAACGATTGAAAATTACAGCCTGACCCCTGAGTATTTTGGCTTAAAGCGGGCGAAATTCGAGGACATTGCTTCAAGCCGTAATGTGCACCAAGATGCCCTCAGCCTGCTACGGGTACTAGCTGGCAAAGATAGCGGCCCACGGTTTGACATAATCTGCCTGAATGCTGCCCCTCTGCTCTACATTACCGGCAAGGCCAAAGACCTGCGTACAGGAGTTGAGATGGCCAAAAGTGCTGTAGCCGATGGCCGGGCTTTGAACAAGCTGCGGGAGTGGGTCAGGTGGCAGAATGAAAAACCAGAAGATGGCTTGCCGAAGCTTGAAGCCATGATCAACCAGCTTTGAGTATAATTTTGAGTATAATTAATCTATGAGTATTAATTAATCTGATTGATCTAACCACACAAAGATTCAAGGAAAACAGCACCTAAGAGACACCATTTATGAAAGTACGGTATTCAAGCTGCTATTTTTGCACCAGCAAGGGCTGCGCCATGAAGGTCATGGTTGATGGGGAGCGGATCGAGCGAGTAGTCGTTGATACCAAAGCCCCAGTTACTCCGGAGGGCTTCTGCGTGCGGCCAACCCTGGCTAGGGAATATCAGGAGCACCCTTTTCGGCTAAACTATCCCTTAAAACGCCGAGCAGAGCGCGGGGCCAATCAGTGGGAGGAAATCTCTTGGGATCAGGCCTTCGATGAAATTGCGGCTAAACTTGCTAGCATTCGCCAGCGCTACGGTGCAGAAAGCCTGGCTACCAGCTCAGGTACAGGCCGAGGGGCGTGGGATTTTGCCAAAAGCCGGTTCATGAACCTGTTTGGCAGCCCGAACCGTTTTGGCGCGGTTACGATATGCTATGGACCGCGCAGCATGGTCTGGTTCACTACCTTTGGCGGATCAGTTGTGCCGGACCAAAAACCTGACAAGACTAAGCTGGCCGTGCTCTGGGGCCGCAATCCCCATGAGGGGGGACCTTCAACCTGGCACAGCTTTAAAAAGGCAAAGCAATTTGGCGCTCGGACCATGGTTGTTGATCCCCGCTGCACTGAGCCAGCGCGGCAGGCTGACTGGTGGGTACAGCTAAAGCCCGGCACCGATGCTGCCCTGGCCCTTGGGCTAATGCAGGTTATCATTGAAGAGGGGCTCTACGATCGGGAATTTGTTGATAGCCACACCTTTGGCTTTTCCCAGTTGAGGGAGCGAGTCAAGGAGTATCCTCCTGAGCGGGTAGCTAAAATAACGGGCTTGTCTGCCTGGAAGGTGAGAGAAACAGCGCGCTTTTTGGCTGCTCACCAGCCATCGACCATGGTCATTGGCGTGGCTGCCGAACACAGTGCCCCAAACAGCATTCAGTCCGTTCGGGCCATCAATCTTTTGTTTGCTATCGTCGGCAGCATCGACCGAGAGGGAGGCAACCTGATCACAGGACCCTGCTCAGGATTCATCCCTGATGCAGCCATGGAGCTAAACCATATGCTCTCGCCCCAGCAGCGGGCAAAACAAATCGGAAGCGATCGCTTTCGGCTGCTGAGCTACCCCGGCTGGGAACTCGTTGAAGAGCAGATGCGCAAAAAATGGGGGGAGCGGCATCCTGCGGCAGTCTATCTAAACTGCCTGGCTCACGCGCCTAGCGTATTCCGAGCCATGCTGACTGAAAAGCCTTATCCGGTGAAAGCCCTCATTGTGACGGCAAGCAATCCCCTTCTCTCATACCCTAATACCGGCCTTGTCTACAAGGCGCTTTTAGCTACTGAGCTTCTGGTAACCTTCGATATCACCTGGACCCCTACGGCACTGATTTCAGACTATGTGCTGCCGGCTGCCTGCTGGCTAGAGCGGCCCGATATGGGTAACTTCGCCTCAGCAGGTGCTTATCCCCTGGTGCAGATCGGCGAAGCAGCCTTGCCTGCCCGTGTTCCGGGCAAATACGAGCGCCTCAATGACTATGAATTCTGGCGTGGACTTGGTCTTCGGTTAGGGCAAGAAGAATACTGGCCGTGGGAAACCTTCGAGCAGGTCTGGGAATACCGGCTGCGGGAAATCATGGATCGCCGCGAAGTCAAAACGCTTTCAGAATTCATCCATCAGCAGCGCTGGGAGCTAGATACTCCCAAAGCCGGCTTGTGTAGCCAGGGGCCTCTAGCAACCCCATCCGGCAAGGTGGAGCTCTACTCTACTATCTTCGAGCGCCTCGGCTATGATCCCCTGCCAGACTACCTAGAGCCGGACAAATTGGATGATGAGACCAGGCGCCAATATCCACTCCTCAATATCAGCGGCTGTCGGACCATTCCCTTCCATCACAGCGAATTTCGCCATGTTCAGGGATTTCGCCGCCTACATCCTGAGCCGATTGTCGAAATCCATGTAGACCTTGCCCGCAGAAAAGGCATTGCCGATGGTGACTGGGTCTGGATCGAAACCCCACTTGGCCGAGTGAAGCAGCGGGCTCGGCTGACCACATCATTCAATCCTGGCTATATCAGTACTCAACATGGCTGGTGGTTTCCAGAGATGCCGGCCGAGCAGCCCTCACTCCACGGGCTGTGGGAGGCAAACATCAATGTAACCATTGATGATGACCCTGAAAAGTGTGATCCTATCTCTGGCGGCTGGCCCCTCAAGGGACAATACCTCCGCTGTCGCATCAGGAAGGCATGAGATGGCGAATTAAAAAATACTATACTTTTCGCTTTTTCTCTGAACCCTTGATTTTACTAGGCCCTTGATTTTACTAGGTTTGATATGAAAGATAACTTTCAAAAATTTCAAGACATGGAAAGATTTATCCTGAAATCCAGAGCGATCACCTGAAAAGCTTTATATTCCAGAATATTAAACTCACACATTTTGTGAAAGTTAGCTGATTGATTTTAAAATGTAATCTGGCATTCTCTCTGGCATAAGATTTAGGCAAAAGTGTAGCAAATATCCCGCTCGCCCCAAGGAGCGGACTTTAGTAGAAGGGGTAGGCTTCTGCGGCAGGAAGGCTGTACAGAGGAAGGCTATAACTTATGAAAGATATGAAAAATAGGGCATGAGCAAAAGTGAGAATCTAGCAGATACACCCACAGAAGCCCTTCGCTACCGCTGGCTTATTTTCTCCATCCTAGCTCTCAGCTACATTCTAGTCTACTTTCATAGGCTATGTCCAGCCGTTGTGGCTGAGGAGATGATGCACGATCTTAAGGCCAGCGGAGTTTTGCTGGGGCTTCTTGGCTCAGCCTATTTTTACCCATACGCCCTGATGCAATTGCCAGCCGGACTGCTTGCTGACTCATGGGGACCACGAAAGACCATGGCCACGTTTTTCATCGCTGCTTGCCTGGGTTCGGTTATCCTGGGCAGGGCACCATCGCTTTTTTGGGCTATGGTCGGGAGAACCTTAGTCGGAGTTGGAGTATCGGTACTCTTTGTGCCTACCATGAAGATTCTGGCCGAGTGGTTTGATCAGAGGGAATTTGCTACCATGGCTGGCATCCTGATCGCTATGGGTGGAGTCGGATCAATTACGGCCACAACTCCACTGGCTTACTTGAGTCGGGCTGTAGGCTGGCGCAGCTCCTTTGTCATTGTGGGGCTGATCACTCTGGCCTTGGGGATTTTGCTCTGGCTCATCGTCAGGGATCGGCCTGAGGATCTGGGCTGGCCATCAGTCCATGCGGCGTCGGCCTATGCTGGTACTGTTGTTGAGCAGTCTCCAGGCAGAAGCAACCTATGGCAGGGGGTGAAAAGGGTGCTAGGCTGTGTATTTTTTTGGCCCCTGGCTATTTGGCTTTTCTTCGGCTGTGCAGTATTTTTTGCCTTCATCGGACTATGGGGAGGCCCATACCTCATGCACGTCTATGGTCTGAGCAAACCGCAGGCAGGCAATATCCTGATGATGTCAGCCATCGGGATGGTGGTCGGAAGCCCTCTTTTGAGTTTTCTTTCAAACCGGCTGCTCAAGGGAAGAAAGCCTGTACTAGTTATGGCTAGCGGGATGACAGTTCTCATAACCGCGATTTTGACTACTTTCACTGACCGGCTCCCCCTAACATGCCTATATCTGCTCTGCTTTTTCACCGGCATATTCGCTAATGCCATTGTGGCTGTAGGTTTCACAGCCACCAAGGAACTTTTCCCAGTCAGCATGGCCGGAACATCCACTGGGTTAGCTAATTTTTTCCCTTTCCTGGGCGGAGCCCTCCTTCAGCCCCTCATGGGATATCTGCTTGAGCAGCAGGCCAGATGGAGTGGGCCAAACAGTCGCACCTTCACCCCAGCAGGCTATCGCCATGCCTTTGCTGCCATGCTCATCTGGGCCATGATCGCTTTCGGAGCCAGTTTGTTCATCAAAGAAACATTTACTGAAAAAAGGCAGAGGGTATGAAGTGAAATGGAAATAAGCTTGGCTATTTTATATCCTCGCCGGTTGATTGAATTTTGATCTTATTGTCTTGCATATAGGCCCTGATTCTTCTTTCATGATTTTTATCTTCTTTATTCAATTTTTGCAGGGTCTTTAAAATTTCAGATCCTTCGGTCTGCTCCATCGCCTTCTGAAAATGGAGCTCACCGGCAAATCTCTCAACCATCAGGGCAGTATTAAATGCAGTCTCTCTTGAAGGGGGATGTGATGAAAACTCAGCGATCATCTGCTGAAGATGACGATTGACATCCACCAACGGCGGCAGTGAATCGCAAATCAGCTCTAGCGGAAATCGATCAGCATCAAAAAAAGCATCTCGCGCCGCTTTCAGCAAAGAAGAGTGGTTTATCTCCTCCATCTTCAACGTCCACCAAAAGTCTTTATCTTCTTCAAAAAATTGACAAAACAATCCATATAGCTCAGAAACATTTAGTTCGAGAGCAATTGATTCTTCTATAATTTTTTCAAGTAGTTCGGCCAAGGGTACCTTCTTTCAACCTACCCTATTTTTTCTGCTTATTACTAGCACCGTAGAGAATTTCAAAATGAGCTTTGGCCTGCTGGAAATCAATACCAAGATATTCGGCATAAGCACGCAAAAAACCGACAATGTAGACCCGCCCTGGAAATTTGCTATATTCGCCATTTTCAAGATCTGTCAGGGCATGGACACTAATCATGGTAGCCTCTGAAATCTCCTGAAGGGAGACACCTTTTCGCTCTCTGAGCTTTTTCAAATAGTGGGGGTCTGAAATATCCGGTGGAGGCTCGCTGGATTTTGCTTCTTCAGCCTTATCATTATTAGCAGATAAATTCAGACTGCGGGAAGAAGTTGAATATCGTCCCTTCATCTCCTCACTCTGAGCTACCATCATCGCTGGCTGCTTCTCCTGTATCCTTCGCTGGTCCGCTAGCCCAATCCGATAGTCATATTTTGCTCGCTCGCGATCATCCATCAGAATCCGATAAGCCTTTTCGATACGCTGTAAAATCTGCATTCTTTCCGTTTCCGAAACAACCGAATAGGTGGCTAGAGAATCTTCCTGATAGGTTTGGCAGGCGAGGTTATAGGCCTTTTGAATTTCATCCTTGCTGGCTGTTACTTCCACGTTAAGTAACTCATAATAATTCATTTCTTCTACTCTTTTCATTACTTTTATACCTCTTCGAGGGAAATTTCCACTTCTTGGCCGCTATCTATCCAAGAAAGCTATCCACAATATTTCGGATACAAACCGCAGCTCCACTATTAGGATATTCCTGAAATAAAGGGACCCGTTTTCTGGCCGATAATTTTACCCGATCATCGTAGGTGACATATCCGATGTAGTTCAAATTCACTCCCAGATATTTGCGAGTTACATCACGAATCGAATCACCTGCCTGAATATCAGCTTGGGAACGAACCTGATTCATAATTAATCGCGGCCTAAAACTTAAGATCTCATCCACCATTATTTCCGCTGCCGGTGGATCAAGTTGATAAATCTTTTCCACTAGTTCATAGATAGTTCGAAATCCCCCTGCCTCTCTCGGATAAGCAGCCTTTTCTATTAGCGGCTGATAGGGAGTATTCTGAAATCTTCGCATCAATTTACGGTTTAAACAACTTCTGACAAATCGGTACATATTTTCAATAGAGGTCGGCTCAGGTACGGCAACGAGCAGTCCATTGTCAGAAATAAGGAAAAAATCAATATTATTATAACCAGTACCAGCTCCAACATCAAGAATAATGTATTCAAAGTCAAGTTCTTTTATCTGTTGAATAAGATTTTCCTTAAGTTGGTTACTGATATTAGCTAGTCCGAGTACTTCATTGGCATCACTAATTAGGTAAAGGTTTTTATACTGAGTAACCACTAGAGCATCAGACAAGCGAGCGGTCCGGTTTCTGAGAAAATCAGCTAAGGTGATGGGAGCTGGCGTAACCCCAAGATAAGAGTGGAGATTACCGCTGCCAAGGTCAGCATCAATGATGACTACACGCTTGTCCCGCCGGGCCAATTGAACGGCAATGCTTGAGGCGATAATACTTTTCCCCGTACCTCCCTTGCCTCCGGCTACAGCCCAGATCTTCTTAGTGGTTTTTTCTTGTTTATTTTTTTCAGGTTGTTTCCCTTCGTTTTCTGATTTTTGAAAGAATCTTGCTAACATAAACTCTCTCTGCTGTTCTTCACTTCTTACGGTGAGTTTTCCTATGCCTGATAAAAAAATCTTTCAATCCCCTTCTCCTGGCAAGCTTGGCTGGCTATGGACACCGTAGATCCAGCAGCAATGGTGCCTCCCCGAAGAAAACAGCCTCCCTCAACCCGCACTTCATCTTCCAGGACGACATCAACAATCCGACAAAAAGGCCCAATCTGACAGCTTCTGCCGATAGAGGATCGACCTTCGATCAGGCAACAGGGCCAGATCACCGTGTCCTGACCAACCTGGATGCCATAATCAATATAAGTAGTATCTGGGTCAATAAGGGTAACGCCACTCTCCATAAGCTGAGCGGCTATTCTCTGACGAATGATGCGGCTGGCCTCAGCCAGATCCATCCTGGTATTGATTCCAAGCACGGTCCGATAATCGGCCGCCTTAAGAGCCTGCACAGACTTTCCTTCCTGACGCAGGATAGCCACCGAATCGGTCAGATAATACTCTCCCTTGGCATTGTGATTGTTGATTTTGCTTAACGCGGCATAGAGAGAGCGAGCATTGAAGCAGTATATTCCGGAGTTGATTTCAGTAATTTTCTTCTGCTCTGAGGAGGCATCTTTCTCTTCCACAATTCCCAGAACCTCTCCTCCCTCACCCCGGACAATGCGGCCATAGCCAAAAGGATTTGGCACATCACTGCTCAAAAGGGTACAGTCAGCCTTCATCTTTTGATGGAATTGGATCAGGCCGCTTAGTTCATCAGGAGTCAAAAGCGGGGTATCTCCATTTAAAATCAGCACCGTACCTGAAAAATCAGCCAAAATTCCCCTGGTTTGGGACACCGCATGAGCTGTTCCCAACTGCTCTTTTTGATAGACGAATTCCACCCCGGCCACATCCTTAAGCTCTCTTTGAATCTTATCTGCCTGGTAGCCAACCACAACAATTACTGGCCGGGCCTTGATCAAAGCCACCAGGTCAGTGATGTAGCGAATAATTGGCCGGCCACACAAGGGATGGAGCACCTTGCTGAGTTGAGATTTCATTCGAGTACTCTGGCCTGCGGCTAGGATAACGGCGGCGCAATCGGATTGACTCATTTCACTCATAGTCCCCCTATTCTCGAATCCTCCTATCCCTGCTCTCGAATCCCCTCAGCAGCAGAGTACTAACTTGGCCTGGGCCACCTTTCTCAAACCCTCGCTGTAGGGTGGATAGATAATTCCCCACTCAGTTATCAGAGCACTGACGTAGCTTGCTGGAGTAACGTCAAAAGCAGGATTGGCCACGGCTATTTTTTCAGGAGCAATCCGGATGCCGAAAATAGTAGTTACTTCCTCATGGCTTCTTTCCTCGATCGGAATTTCCTCGCCGGTTGGCAAACTAAGATCCAGGGTAGAGGTCGGAGCAGCCACATAAAGGGGAATATTATGGGCTTTGGCTAAAATCCCCAGAGAGTAAGTTCCGATCTTATTGGCTACATCCCCATTGGCCGCTATTCTGTCTGCTCCAACAATGACCAGATCAATTTTACCCTGCTGCATGAAATAGCCAGCCATGTTATCGGTGATGAGCGTGGCCGGAATCTCCTCCTTCACTAACTCCCAAGCTGTCAGCCGAGCCCCTTGTAGAAAGGGTCTAGTTTCATCCACGTAAACGGAGATATTTTTCCCAGCCTCATGGGCAGCTCGGATAACTCCTAGAGCGGTGCCGTATCCGGCAGTGGCTAAGGCTCCGGCATTACAGTGGGTCAAAATACGTGCTCCAGGCGGTATCAGAGGCTCGCCCTGCCGGCCGATCTCCTGATTGGTTCTAAGATCTGCCTCAACCATCTCAAGGGCTTTGTGCCTGATAGCCTCTTTGAGCTCAGCCACACTGCTACTGCTGTGGCCGCGAGCTACCTCCTTAAGCTGCTTGATCGCCCAGCTAAGGTTAACCGCTGTCGGACGGGTGCGGGAAAATTCATCGCAGATCAGATCCATCTCCCGATAAAAGGTCTCCTGATCCTGGCAGCAGATACTTTGGACTCCAAGCGCAATCCCAAGAGCTGTAGCCAGGCCAATAGCCGGCGCCCCCCGAATATTCATCCTGGAGATAGCAGCTACAACCTCCCGATAAGTAAAACAGTCAAGATACCTCTCCTCGTGCGGCAGCCTGACCTGATCCAGGATGCGGATAAAGTTGCCTCTCCATTCAATACTTTTTATCAAACCTACTCATCTCCCTGAAAGAGATAACCTCAGCCGCTGCCAGCAGCTATCCTGATCTAGGCCAGCAATTCGAATAACTTTGGACCGGCCTTTTTCCCTTCCAGTAATTGATACCTGTGAGCTAGCTACGCCAAGCACTTTGGCCAGAAATTTAATACATTCTCTATTTGCTTTACCATCAACCGGAGGGGCATTAATCCTGATCTTGACTATCTCATCCCTGATTTCAACCAGCTCGTTCTTCCCAGCGCTCGGCTGAACTCGAACCGAAAGGGTAGCACCCTCAGTAGCTTTTGGGGGTAAGGGCAGCTTCCCCCTTTTTTTCTCCAAACTCTTCATCTTCTTCCATCAGCAATCTACCATACATTTCGAGGGTTGATTGCACCTTAGCCTTAAATTGCTGATAAATATTTTTAAGATCCTGAATCTGCTCCAAAATTTGATTCTTTTTCTGATTCGCCTCCTCCAGAATTTTTTCAGCTTTCAATTCCGCCTCCCTGATCATTAATTCCGCTTCCCGATTAGCATTCTCCAGCACCTTTTCCGAGCTACTCTGGGCGATCATAAGAACATCCTTGATCATTTCCTCCCGCTCGATCAGCTTCTCTTTTTTCCCTCGCTCCTCCTCAAGCTGTTGCTGAATCTGGCGATTCTCCTTCAAGATCTCCTGAAACTCTATCGACAGAAGATCCAAAAAATCAATAACCTCTTTCTTACTAAATCCTGGCCATCCTGTTTTAAAGCGCTTTTCCCGTATTTCTAATGGAGTAATCATTCGTTATTATCCATCTCTATTACAGGCTTATCTACTTCAGCCGAATAGCTATATCTGTCAGGCTGGCAACCAGAAATTTTTGAATAAAAACACAGATAGCTATAACCACCAATGGCGAAAAATCAATCCCGCCAATCACTATCGGAAGATGTCGCCTGATAAAACGCAACACAGGCTCAGTCATCTGATGCAGCACTTGTACCACCGGATTGTACGGATCCACATGGAACCAAGAAATCAAGGCTGCAATCACGATAATAAATATATAGAAAGAAAGAAACATATTAATAATAGCCGCAATGGCCGATAGAAGATTACCCAGAATAAACATTCTCTTCCCCCCTCACCAAGTCAAAAACCAACCCCTTGAGAGGCTGATGAATCTGACGATAAAAAGCAGCTTTCAAACAGCCGCTTCGATGTCCGCTCTTTTTGCCCTTAGCCCCCGTTAGTGGTTCTTTCGCTAAGTGCATAACACAAATGCGCATAGGTACGGACCTTGTGCCCGCCCCCAGCTTGCGCACTTTATTAGCGAAAAGAATTAGCAAAAAGCCCCCTTTAAGCGGTTCTTTCGCTAACACTTAGCGAAGAGCCTCTTAGCTCTGACCAAGCTCCTTTGACCGAACTGCGGCTGATCTGACCGCCTCCATGAGGCTGGCCCTGAATCCAGCCTTCTCCAGAGCATAAATTCCCTGAATGGTCGTGCCTGCCGGTGAAGAAACCATATCCTTCAAAGCAGCAGGATGATAGTTAGCCTCCATCAGGAGCCGGGCTGTCCCTAGCACGGTTTGGAGAGCAAGCTCCTGGGATATCTTTCTCGGCAATCCCATCAAAACACCTCCATCAGCCAGAGCCTCAATCATGAGAGCTACATAAGCAGGCCCGCTGCCGCTCAATCCGGTTACAGCATCAATTAGGCCTTCTTCCACGATGACTACCTTGCCGACCGCAGAAAAGATTTTCTCGGCTGTAGCCAAGCCCTCCTGATCTGCTCCATCAGAGCAAATAGCACTCATCCCTTCTAACACCAGTGCCGGAGTGTTAGGCATGACTCTGATTATTCTTACTCCCTCACTCAGACAGGCCCGCAAGGAAGAAAGCCTGACACCGGCCGCGATCGAGATCAGCAGTTTGTTCCCCCCCGCGGCTGCCACCTCGCCTATTTCCTTCACTACAGAGTGGATAATCTGAGGCTTGACCGCAAGGATAGTCACCTCGGAGCAGGCCGCAACTTGGCTGTTGCTTTCACTCACAGCAACACCGTAGCGCTCGCCGATCTGTGCCCGCCGCTTCTGGTTGACATCGGCAATGATGATCTGGTGAGGAGCGGCAAGGTTTGCCTTCAGGATTCCCCTAATCAGGGCCTCTCCCATATTCCCGGCCCCGATGAATCCAATAGTGCCCATTTTACCTCTTGCCCGTGTTTTATGCTCTGGCAGTCAGAAAATGCATTTTAGGGTAAATTTAGTAAAGCCGTAATCTCCCAAATTATACATTTCCTCTCATTCTATTGCAACAAAAAACCTGTGAAACTTTAACTCAGGCTGATCATCGAGACCATTCTCCCCGTCTGCCCCTTGTCCCGACGATAAGAGTAAAACCAGCAAGGCTGACAGAAGGTACACAAATCCAATGACCAGATTCCCTCTCTCGGCACCCCCATTTCCTTGGCCTGAAGCAGGTTAGCCATCTGCAAGTCAAAGAAGATTTTGCCCTGAACCATCTTGACCACCTCTGTCCAATACGGTAGCTTTATTTTCAGAATTTCAAGAACATCCTGCTGAATTTCAAAACAGCATGGCTGCAGCGAGGGGCCAAGAAGGATTAGGCAGTCGCCAGGGCTACCACCAAACTCTCTCTGAATGGCCGCCAGGGCATTCTGCAAGACCCCAAGCACAGTTCCTCTCCAGCCAGCATGCACCGCCCCAATGATTTTTTTGTTGTACTCATAGATCAGAATCGGCAGACAGTCAGCCGTAACAACCGACAGGGCAACTTCGGCTGATCTGCTGATAGCGCCATCATATTCGCCAGCAGAGAGGCTCGGCAGCGGACCTTGAGCCACAAAGATTCGCTCTCCATGCACCTGTCGGATATGGAGAAGGAAAGGAGCTCTGATTCCAAGGGCGCTCCCAAATAGCCTCCTCTGGTGGTCTATGCTCTCCTCTCTGCTTTGTTTATTGCCAGATGGAATCCTGGCGCTAAATCCATGAATTACCACCCCATCAAGGGCAGGACAAACAAAATAATCAATCCCCCCTCTATGCTTAAGCAGGTATTTTCCCCCTCCTGATAGGGTTATTTTCGTAGTCATCGCTCACCTCCCTTACTGAAAATAATATACTCGTTAAAGTTAGATTTTGATTAGCATGAATTATTGATGATAACGCCAATGAACATATTTTTTATGGCAAATTGTAATATTGAAATAAACCATAAATTTTCTCCAAAATAGCTAATCAACAATCATGCCTGGGAAAACTAAACTTGAAGCGCTATAGCTTATTAACATCAATATATTAACATCAATACCCTGAAATACCCTGTTATCATCCTATTCCCAAGGTATGGCTAACCTCTAGTGCCCTAGCTTTAAAACCAGGATAAGGCTAACTTACCTTCAGTGCTTTTGTCAAATAACAACTGAATTTATTTGACATTACCATCTATTATGTTATACTTGGAACATAAACGAAAAAAATAAGTAAACCTGAGAGGGTGGACACTTATACCTCTGCAGGTTTATTCATCTCTATCCTTGAACAGAAGGGGTGATTAAGGGATGGTCCCTAAAAGAGTACTTGTCGTTGATGATGAACAAAACTCGAGAGAGGGCTTAAGCAAAATTTTAACCAAAGAGGGATATACGGTTCATACCGCAGAAAATGGCAAAAAAGCTCTCATCGAAGCTGAGAACAATGATTTTGACCTGATCATAACCGACCTTCGTATGCCAGAGATGGATGGCATTGAGGTCCTTGAAAAATTGAGAAACAAAAATAAGAACATCGGCGTGGTAATTGTTACTGCCTACGGAGAGGTTAACTCTTATCTCAAGGCGATGAATCTAGGGGCTTTTGAGTATCTGAATAAACCTATCCACCTGGAAGAATTACGCCGGGTGATTAACAAAGCCCTCCATGAAAGCCCTAGTGTATCCTAATAAGCCTCTCATTTTCATGTTGATGGCCCTATATTGGGCGTTGGGGGAGACAATCTCCTCTTTTTGCGGGACAAGCTGGTCCACTAATTGAAAAAGGAGGTGAAAAGAATGCCACCAGTAATCGATACTGAAAAATGCACAGGATGTGGAGTCTGTATCGAAGATTGCCCTAATGAGGTTTTAGTTATGAAAGATGATCATTCAAGCGTCAGCGATCCAGATGAATGTGTGGAATGCGGAGTATGTGTTGACAACTGTCCTGAGGAGGCAATTACTCTCGCCTAAGTAACATTTTTTTCTCATTTCTCACGCTCGGCTCTGATGGCAGAGTAGATCAAGCAGGGCCGGGCGTGAAAATAATCCCTGAATTGATATTTGAATTGATATTTCCTGATTGATTTTATTGACTAACCAATTCCTCATGCCCTTTGCCCTATCTCCTAGAAAGGAATCAGCTCATACTTCCTTGTCCCAAGGCCGATATCTTCCCCATATTTTAACTGGATCTGCCAATCCACGTTAGGATGAAGGCCCCGAAACTTATCTCCTCCCCGACCAAAGCCTTTTTTTAAGGCTGTGTGTTTGATTCCCTCACTTGCGTTTATCAAATCCACCGAAGCCTGATCAATGGCTACCGGATCATCAGAGGCTAGGATTCCTAGATTGGGAACGATGGGCACATCAGAATGATTGCAGCAGTCACAGTCTGGAGTAACATTAATGATAAAGTTTATATAAAAGATCGGCAAACCCAGCATCCGAGTTATCCCGTAGACATATTCACAGATTTTTTCCTGAACATTTTGGATCGACTCATCCCATCGAATTCTAATATTCTTAGCCGGGCAACTGATCAAGCATTGGCCGCAACCTATGCATTTTTCAGCCTCAATCCAGGCCCGATCATCCCGCAAGTAAATAGCTCCAGCCACACAGTGGGCAACACACTGGCCACAGCCTCGGCAGTCTCTGGCAATGTAGGGCGCAACCTTTGAATGCATAGAAAGCTTGCCGCCTTTTGAGGCTAGCCCCATACCCACATTCTTCAGCGCTCCGCCAAAGCCGGTCAGCTCATGCCCCTTAACATGAGACAGACAGATGACACTATCCGCCGCGCAGATGCCCAAAGCAATCTCAACCTCCCGGTAGTGCTTAAGGTTAACCGGGACCTTACGCACACTCTCACCTCGCACCCCATCGGCAATAATGATCGGAGCCCCAACCACTGAGTAGGAAAATCCGTTGGCCACCGCTGTCTCGATATGACTGATAGCTTCGGCCCGGCCCCCTACATAGACACTGCTTGCATCCGTAAGGAATGGTTTTCCACCCTGCCTTTTCACCTCATCCACCAAGGCTCTGACAAACTTGGGATGAATATACCCCCACCCTCCCCGCTCACCGAAATGGAGTTTGATAGCTACCAGGCCTTGAAGCCGCAATTTTTCTGTGGCACTCACCCTTTGAGCTTCAAGCAGTGAAGCTAGCTTGGAGAACAGATCCCTGGTTATCGAAGAGCGAATGTCAATAAAATAAACTTTGGCTGGCGAAATCTTACTCTCTTCTCCCACCACACCTCTCTCTCATCAAGCTAATCTCATCAAAAGGCCGCCATTTAAGGTTCTTCGCTCAGGGGTGATTTTCACTCTCCTTGGCGATTTTCACTCTCCTTATGGGTATTTTGGGTGGTTTCAGCGATTTTGTTCCGCTCTACCTGTGAGCCTCCCGATGATGAGGAGGTAGCATCTTTGAAATTCCGAATCGCCTTTCCAAGTCCACTGCCGATTTCAGGTAGTTTTCCAGCTCCAAAAATGATCAAAACGATTATTAAAATAACCAACAATTCTGTCAAACCGATTCCAAAGGGCATAATTGCCAGGGGCGTATGCATAGCCTTACTCCTCCCTTCTTACTAAGTAGTTGTGATAGTGATTTTCCTTATCCTACAAACCCCTTGTAACCATTTTTAAGCCTTATTTTTTAATATTAACACATTTGCTGACAAAATAAAAATATATTCCCAAGATAATTTTTATTAATAGAGGCTCATTGCCGAGAACACTTATTCATCATACACCTCATACACCTCAAAGGTTATGATAAAAAGTGGTAGTGAGTCGATTTTATCTATTATTTCATCATCAACATCATTTATATATTTTACTTTTTTCTTGACTTAATAATAAAAATAATATAAAATTATTGTATCTTTAAATAAAGATATTTAATATCAATATTAAGTTAAATGAAATTAATATATGGACGAAGATAAGGTACTTACCACAAAACAGGCCGCTCAATATCTGCAGACCAGTTTAACTACCATATTCAAGATGATCCGTGAAGGGGAATTGAAGGCTAAGAAGGTTGGCCGCGGTTACCGATTCTTGAGGTCAGAACTGGAAAAGTTCCTGCGGGGCGAGATAGAGAGCAAAAAATAGTCTTGCCATCCCCAACTTGGCAGGACCATTTCTCTGGTCAAAAACAGCCGACGAGGAGAGACCGCGGATAATCACTTCCCAGCCTTTGGGAGCAGGTCGAAGCGGAGCAAAACCTCTTGTATTTGCTCATCCAGATTTGTTCCCTTGATTAGATAGCCGCGAGTGATCCCCTCCTTGTGCAGGAGTTCTCTGCTACTGGTCAAGATAATACGTCTGCTGCTCCTAGCAGCCATGACGATGAGCTCCTCAGTAAGCTCAGGCTGATAAAGCACATCGATGTTGAGACTCCTCAAACAGGAGGCTAGTTGGCCAAGTTGAGCATCTACGATAAAGGCAAGCTCTCTCAGTGGCTTTGACCGCAGGCGGCTCACGGTCGAGATATCGAAGGATTCAAACACCGGATAGAGAGAAATCCGATCTCCACTCTTTACCCGATGGGAAAAATCTACCGATTGGCCATTGATCAGGATCAGGTCCACCTGAGCAGGCGGAATGCCGAGAGAGATGACAAGCTCTTCTATCGAGGGAGAGTCTTCAATAGGGTGTTCAAACCAGACCTTTCTCTTGGCTGGCGGAACAAAATCATTGAGCTCTTCATACAATCGAAACCAAGCAGTGTTTTTCTTCATTTTTCATTGCCTCCAAGCGCTATCTGGTTAATCGGAAACAGTGCGCTCACATCCACTTGGTCAAGCGGATATAAACCAGATGCTCAGATCTTGACTTCCCGCAAGAATCTGCATGCTTCTTCAGGAGGGGTAGGATTGATGTAGAAACCTGTTCCCCATTCAAATCCGGCGACTGCAGTCAGTTTGGGGATGATCTCCATGTGCCAGTGATAGAAGCCGATCTCTTTCTCATAAAAGGGTGCGGAATGAATGAGAAAGTTATATGGCGGATCATTTAGGGCGGTGGTGATTCGCTGCAAAACACACTTCAGAATCTGGGCAAGAGCCCAGAGCTGATCTTGAGAGATAGCTTCAAAATAGACGGCATGTCCTTTGGGAATGACCCAAGTTTCAAATGGAAAGCGAGAAGCAAAAGGAGCAAGGGCTATGAAGTGCTGATTCTGATCGATCAGCCTAACCTCCATCTCCAGCTCCTGATGAATGATATCGCAAATAATGCATCGGTCTCGGTAGAGATAGTAGGTATTGGTGCCTCGGATCTCCTCAACCACCCTTTTGGGAATAACCGGCAGGGCAATGAGTTGAGAGTGCGAATGATCAAGTGAGGCCCCGGCTGCATGGCCGTGATTTTTGAAGATCAGGACATACTGAAACCGTGGATCCCGCTTCAGATCAATAACCCGATCCTGATAGGCCTGAATAACCTGAGCAAAATTTTCCAGCGGTAAATTGGCTAGGGAGAGATCATGATCAGGAGTTTCAATAATAACTTCATGGGCTCCCACCCCATTCATCTGATCATACAGCCCAACTGCCCGCTTATCTAACTCCCCCTCGATTTTCAAGGCTGGAAATTTATTCGGCACTACCCTCACCGACCAGCCTGGCGTATTTGGCCTTGTGCCCGACTGTCGATAGGCAAGAACCTCAGGAGGGGTCTTATCCTCATTGCCGACGCAAAATGGGCAAAAGCCCTTCATTCGCTCCTGCGGCTGAGAAATAAAATCTGATGGCCGCTTAGCCCGCTCCGTGGCAATGATAACCCACCGACCAATAATCGGATCCTTACGCAATTCAGGCAACTTGACTGCTCCTTTGTACGAAATTTAAAATAAATTGCTCAAAAATTGCACAATTATACAATCAGTTCAGTGAAATGTCAAGAGGAGGAAACTCCAGTCAGATGTTCCCCATGTTGAAAAAATAATGTTGAAAATATAAAGGGGAGGAGAGAAAATAAAGAGAGAAGAAAGTTA
>JAILZY010000020.1 GCA_023512255.1 bacterium
ATACTATTGTCTTTTACCTCAATACCCTTACCCTGCGGCTTATCTCCTCCTCCTAATTTAAACATGGGGAACATCTGCTTGAAAGGCTTATAACTTGACATAATGACGCAGCCAGGGACAAGTGAAATCATTATCCTGGCCAGAGGAGGTTATAACTCATTATGGTTGGTCGCTTATTTAGCATTTAGCATTTTTGGAAAGGTGGGATAGCTAGAAAAAGGTTAGATAGATAATTAGAAAGGTGGGAGAGAGTTATGATTAGTCGAACAGCAAGTTATGTTATTTCAAGTTATGTTATTTTAAGTTTTAGTTTATTGGCTTTTGCTCTTGCGATTATACTGATGTCGCCAGCCAGTCGGGCAGATGACAACATCTGCGACTTATGCGATAAGTCCAGCATCCAGATTGGTTTTGGAAGCAGCAGCCAGTCGCATGAAATATGGTATAATTTAACTTCCGTTTTCAGGCTCGGTAATCAGTTTATGATCCATACGGATAATCCCTGGGATAAACCCGACAGACCCGATATTGTCATCTATGCCTCCTTTGAATCCCAGCAAAAGGTCAAGCTCAGCCCAGAATATGGCTCCTGTGCCTGTGAGAATCAGGGATATCGAGCCAAACTCTCGGTCTCGGTCTTCAATCTTGGTGTTGACAAGGATGTAGCTGAGCTGGCCGCCAAATTGAAAGCCGATCGGGTACCTACCAAATTGTGGCAAGATATGATGGGACCGTATGTCTATCGAATTAATATCCTTGCTCCTGATTATGGTCAGTATGCCACCAGTTTACTTAGCCTGACCACAGCGGCCAGCTATGCTATCGGCAGGGCTTGGGTTGACCACTATCGGATGGATGACACCGAGCGGGCAAGAATCTGCAACTATGTGGGGAGCGTAAAGCAGCCAAACCCGGATGTGGAAGAATCTGAGGCTAAAAAGCAGGGGATATCGCCATTGGCCGCCAGGGGATATGGGCAGACCTCGCCTCTTATGGCTTTGATTAAATAAGTCTTGATGAGGTGAGTTTTGATGAGATAGTGATAAAATTAGATTATGAGATAGTGATAAAACGAGATTAGATGAAAATAAAAATTATTAAATCGACGAAAATTAGATGAAAGCATACGGCGAGCCTAAAAGGGCATCCGGCGGAAAAGATCTTCCCCCCGGATGCCCACATGCTCGGCATAGGAGCCACGGCTGCCGACTTCAGCACTCCTCCCTTTTGTCCCCCGGACAACCAGAAGATGCTTCATCTGGAATGACGGGGCTTCGACCTGCTAAACTTCGCCCCCTGGACGACCACATGCTCGGACCGCTAAATAGAAGAGCTTAAATTCTCGCCGTAAACCTCTCCGCCTGAATCTCTCCTTGCAACCCTTATTTTAGGAACATCTGCCTCGTGGCCGAGCGAGGAGGATAAGCTACAGTCAGCAACCCTTGCCCCCTTATGTGGGAATATCCCTTGACGGAGGCGAATGACCACCCCTTCAAAGAACCCTTCCCCCTTATGTGGGAACATCTGGTAGAATCAATAACAGGTTTGGTAGAATCAATAACAGGTTGTGAAACAAGCTCTCTTGGTGTATCCTAGGGATATTCGCAGTGGGATATTCGCAGTAGGTTAATTAAGGGCAGGTTGCAATGTGGGGGGGAAAAGAGAAGAGGTAATTTATAATGATAACTATGCCGACCGGATTCAAATCCGATCATCTGCTCCGCCTGCCAGCCAGCAGGCGCTCAGGGCCAGAGGGAGACACGGTGATCACCACCTTTAATACCGAAAACCTCCTGTATCTGCCTGACAACAATCCGGCCAGGCCGGGAGATAATAGGAATTTTTTTACCCCTGAGCGGATTGAAACTAAATTGACCAAGCTGGCTCTGGCTATTCGGCTGGAGCTCAGGCGGCCTGAGATCATGATCCTCCAGGAGGTCGGTGGGATCGGTATCTTACAGGAGCTTGGAAGAAGGGTTAATGCTGTCTCAGGGAGCAATTACGTAGCCACTTCATTCAAGACAAGTGATCGGCGAGGTCTTGAGGTTGGCTTTCTGTGGGATTCCTCACGGGTCGAGCTGCTTGAGGCAGCTCAGCTCTCTGGCCCCGAGGTTGAGGCAGCCTTTGGCCCTTCAAGCCCAAGCCCTGGTCGGGAGCCGATAGTAGGTGTCTTCAAAATTCGCGGTCAGCGGATAACCATTATTGGCAATCACTTCAAGAGTATGCTGGGAAATGAGGCATTTGCTGGCTTGCTTGACGACGACTTATCAGCCCGGATCACCGAAGCCCAGCGTAAAGACCAGGCTCGGGCGGTTCGCCGATTTGTAAATTCTCTCCTAGATCATGATCCTGAGGCCTTGGTTATGGTGGCTGGCGATTTCAATGATACGCAATTCGGCCAGCGAAATGAAAATGAAGAGGCTGACTATCCCCTGGCCATTCTCGAGGGCAGGGGAGGTGCCGCTCACTGACCTCATAACCCTAAAAACAGATGCTGAAAGCGAATTCACCTTTATCCACAATGAGACTGCGGCCCAGATGCTCGACCATATTCTGGTCAGCCCAGGTCTGCTCAAGCTTTTCGTGGCTGTAGATATCCTGCATTTCAATGCCGGATTTCCCCCCGAGCTGAGTGATGACCCACATACTACCCGACGCTCCTCAGACCACGACCCTGTAGAGGGGCGGTTCAACTTTCAGAGCAGACGGCGAGGATAATTTTATCCTATTAGAGGATAATTTTTAGAGGATAATTTATCCCCTATTATCTTTTGCCGGAAAGATAGCTGTGGAAGACCTCAACCGCTCTTTGGACGCCATCTTCTCAGACCACGACCCTGTAGAGGGGCGGTTCAACTTTCAGAGCAGACGGGCGAGGATAATTTTATCCTAAATTAGAGGATAATTTTTAGAGGATAATTTATCTCCTATTATCTTTTGCCGGAAAGATAGCTGTGGAAGGCCTCAACCGCTCTTTGGACGCCATCTTCGGCCCGGATTTTCCGGCCAAGGGCCTCGGCCCGCTCCCGCATCAGCCGATTGCTGGTGGCGATGCGGATCGCCTCAGCCAGTCTTTCCACTGAGAGCCTGCGGTAGGGAATAGGCTTTGGCCCAATCCCAAGGGCAGCTACCCGCTGTCCCCAGAAGGGTTGATCAGCCATAGCCGGAGTAATGATCGAGGGAACCCCGGCCCGAAGGCCTGCGGCCACTGTGCCTGCACCGCCATGATGGACTACGGCGGCCATTCGCGGAAAGAGCCAGTCGTGTGGGCTGGCCTCGATTCTGATTACCTCCCTCGGCAAATCAGCCTCACCTAGCCCTGTCCAGCCGGATTGCAGGACGCCCCGCTGCCCGCATCGAGCCAAGGCTTCGAGAGCTACTCTAGTTACTGACTCTGCCTGGCGGTCGATCATACTGCCAAAACCGATATAGACCGGCGGCGGCCCATCGGCCAAAAAATCTGCAAGCTGCGGCGAAGGCTGCCATCCGGAGGCGGCAGAGTCGAGCAGCCAATAGCCGGTAACATAGATCCACGGAGGCCAGTCAGGCGGCTTTGGAACCACCAGGGGGCTGTAACCATAGAGGCAGGGGAGGGGCTTTTTAAGCCGGCTGTAAGGGCTGATCAGGCCAAGTGGCGGCAAATTTAAGGTTTCCTGCCGCCATTGATTAAACTCTTGCCGAAAGAGCTGCCAGAAGAGCTGCTCAAACAGGATGTGGCTCAGCCAATTGAAGCTAGCCCCCAGCCTAAGACCTGCTGGCATAAGCAGGCTGGGAAAGGCTCGGGTACGGCTCTGCGGCTGAAGCGGAGCCATAAAGCATGGGATATTGAGCCGCTCGGCAATATGATAGCCGGCTTTGGCTGTCGGAGAAAAGATAATCGCTTCTGCTCCCTGGCATACCTGCCAGCAATCGTTCAGCAGCCGCTTTATACGCAGGCGCAAGTTCCTGATAAAGGGATGGAAATTGCAGGCCAGGAGCCGGGTAAAATGCAGGGGATTGCGGATAGTTTCAAGCCTAGCCTGCCCCCCCTCACCGGCAAATACCTCCCGCGGGTCGCCTCCCACTACTGCCGAGGACAGGCCATGATACCTGACCAGGGCCTGATATGCGGCCTGAGTGGCGATCAAAACCTCATGGCCGGCTGCTTGCAGCCCACGGCCCAGGGCGATGTAGGGCAGGACATCGCCCTGGGAGCCAACCGTTAGAATAATAATCCGCATACTCCCTCTCTCTTCCCCCCGCTGGAGAATTGTAGGGGCGAATACAAGATTCGCCCCTACAATTACCCTTTTTCCCATGCTGGGGACTTACCCTCTCCCTGGTAAATATTGTCGATCCTTTACTTTTTTCGGCTGTCGGATGGCGAATCAATGACCTATTGGCTTATTATTGATGTAATTTTTATGTAATTTCAATGCTTAGTGGCTCTATCGCTAATAAAATGTGCAAGCTGCGGCGGCACAAGGTCCGCACCTGGACGTAGGGGAGTAAAACCCACCCATACCTTGTGTTACGCACTTGGCGAAAAGACCACTTAGTGGTTCTTCCGCTAACAAAGTGCACAAGCTACGGCGGACCCCCAAGGGCCGCCCCTGGACATAGAGGTGGGGGTAAAACCCACCCCTACCTTGTGTTACGCACTTTTGGCTGCCCACTTGTGTTACGCACTTGGCGAGGAAATCGCTTAGACTGGGCTGCGAAAAAGGAATCTAAAAAAAGAGTGAGAAAAGAGGTTGACAATTTTTGTCAAACCGCATACCCCTTAATTGTCAATAGCGGTTTTCAGCTTGATTTTTCAAGCGATGATCGCTGCCCTTTGGCCGCGATCTCATTTTGCTTTCTTTTGTCTTGGTGACAAAAATTGTTAATTATCTTCGGGGGAAAAAAACCGGAAGGCCCTTTTGACTAAGGCATAAGATATTGAAAAATAAAATAATTATGGCTAAGCCATCCGCAGATGGCACAGACCTTGCTCTTCTAAAAGGGCGTAAACAGCATCGAGTGAGAAAGCAACCCTAAAGACTCTTCGAAAAAAAAGAGGGGGTGTTGTGATCCGGTGGCAAAACCAAGATGCGCTGGGGAAGGCTAAGACCCAAGAATTAACCTTAAGCCTGTAAGGTTAAGACCCAAGAATCAATCTCAAGCCTGTAAGGCTAAGACTCAAGTAAGGCTAAGACTCAAGAATTAACCTCAAGCCCGATGAGGTGAGCCCGACGAGATAAGCCCGATGAGGTGAGCCCGATGAGATGAGTATAAGGGTGAGGAAGAAGAAAGAGCGGAGCGGCAGGAGGACAGACTCCGAGCTTAACCAAGCTTCAAACGGGTTGAGAGGGAGAAGCGCCCCAGTGCGGTGCGGCTACAGAGTGTGTAAGGTGGCAGAAGTAGGGTGATTTGCAATAAGTAGGGCGATTTGCGAACTAAGGGAAAGCGAAGCAGCCGGTTGTGTTTTTAGTTCACTCTAACTTTTTAACCCCTTATGAATAAGGAGGCACCACCATGTTGAGGAATCTGAATAATCAAAAAGGTTTCACCATGATCGAGCTGATGATCGTCGTAGCCATTATTGGTATTTTGTCAGCCATTGCTATCCCAAACTTCTTGAATTTTAGGATGAAAGCCAAGACCTCAGAAGCTAAATCTAATCTCGGCGCCATTAGAAGCTGTGAGGAGGCCTACCATGCAGAACATGAAACATATAAAGCGACAACGGCCTCTCCGGAAAGTGTGCCCGGCAGGACACCCGTAGCCTGGGAGGATAAGGGTGGTTTTAGCGACATCGGCTTTAGGCCGACTGGGCAGGTGTACTACCAATATGAAGTCTCCGTGGCTAGTGCGACCGCTTTCGAGGCTACAGCCAAGGGTGACCTCGATGGGGATAGTACTACCGCTACCTACAAAATAACTGAGTCCAACAATATTGAAGGACCGCTTGAAGGAGCTAATGTGTTTTAACTCTTCCGCTGCACACAGCCTGTTAGCTTAACTGTCTAAATCCACCCACCTGTCCGGAAGATTCCCCCCGGACAGGTGGGGTTTTGTTCTCTGTCTGTCGGCGTCTTATGGGATATTCTTGCGGCCAACTTTTCTAACCACGAGTCAACTTTTCTAACCACGAGCTGCGATGTTCTTTTTGGTTCAGGTTGATCGATATAATCTGGCTCGATATCTTCTCATTCTGTTGCTGGCTGTGGCTCCGCTTGGCTGTGGTGGGACAGGGCATTTTTCGCTCATGATCATCGAGCTTCTGATTGCGGCCGCGTTTTTGGCCTTCTGGCTGGCTAACTTGTCCCGGCAGCCCAAAATCCATGCCTCACGCCTCGATCTTTTCTTATTCCTCTTCCTGGTCATGGTCTTTATCTCTTTTGCTCGAGCGCCGGCAAAGCATGATGCCCTGGCCGGGCTGCTGCTGATTTTAGGCTGTCTGGCTGTCTATTATCTGACGCTGTTTAACTTCAGCCGCTCAGCTATTCGCGGACCAGCCATTGTTCTGATTCTGTCAGCCTGTCTGCAAGGGGTGGTCGGCCTTTTCCAGTCCAGGCTTCTTGGAATTGAGCAGGCTACAGGAACATTCTCAAATCCTAGCTTTTATGCCAGCTTTCTGGTGGCTATCTTTCCCCTTGCCCTGGGAGAGTTTCTGATTTCTAGGAGTAATCCGCTCTGGTATCTGGTCAATACCCTGATTCTGGTTGGCATCTTAGTCAGCAGATCGCTGGCCGGAGCCCTGATTTTGGTGCTCATCAGCCTGTTTCTGATCTGTTTTTTCAGGCAAAAAAAGCTATTTGTAGGCTTTCTTCTGCTGGCGGCAGCCCTGGCCATAGGGCCGAATTCAGTGAGAGAAAAGCTCTTTCCGCCTGAAGAAGCCAAACTCTATGCCCGTACTCGAATCTCCATCGTGAAGAGTGCTCTAGCCATGATCCGGGATCACTGGCCGATGGGAGTCGGCCTTGGGCAATATCGGTATCTGTCTACAGCCTACAGTTTTCCGGTCGAAGGAGCCTTAGCCCGCTACGCTAAGGTAGGGGCCTGTGCCCACAATGAATACCTGCAGCTTGGGGCTGAGATCGGCCTGTTTGGCCTTGGGCTGGTGCTTTTAGCCATAGTCTGGTTTTTCTTTGATGCTGCGGCTCAAATTAAGATTCAGCGGTTTTTGAGCCCAGTCAATAAGAGAAGTCAAGTTCTTATCCTAGCCGCAATTTTGGCCGCACTCCTCTATGCCCTGGTGGATTTTAGTCTCCATGTTCCGGCTAATGCCCTACTTTTGGCTACTCTGGCCGCACTTTTCCGCACCCTGGATGAGCGGCCGGCAAAAGGAAGTTTATGCTTCATCAGCCGAAACTTATATCAGGCTCCCATTGCTCTCATTCTCCTAGGGTACACTATGGCCAGTGTCAGGCCGTTTGTCGGCTACTATTTTTTCCGCAAGGTCAAGCCTGAGCAAAAGACGGCCCAGAATATTAATTTTCTTAAGAAAGCCGTGGCTGTTGATCCCCTGTGTGCCGGATATCACAGCGCACTGGCCTGGGCTTACTTGTCGAAATATGGAGAATCGAGAAACATTATCTGGCTGCTCAAGGGGGTGCATCAGGCCGAGACAGCCGAAAAACTCAATCCGAATGATTATCAGTTTCCCCGAACTCTTGGCGATGGCTACTATAATCTCTACTGCTCCGTATTAAAAGACTCAAGCTATCTTATTTATGCAAGTGAAGAATATCTGAAGGCTGTGCGGCTGGCTCCCTATGACTATCGGCTCTACAGCCGCCTGTCGTCAATAGCATACCTTCAGGGAAGACTTAGCCAGGCTCTTTGGTACATGAGCAAGGCTGTCTGGCTTGAGCCAAATTATCTAAAAGGGCGCTATCAGCTGGCTTCGATCAAAAAGAAGCTAGGGGATCGGACCGGAGCAGCCAAAGAATATGAAAAGATCAGGCAAATCAGCGACCAGCATTTAGAAGATAAGGTAACTTCAGAATATGAAGCCGAGTTGATCGACTTTGACTACTCCTGGCTTGATTTTGATTCAATGGATAAGGAAGCTATATAGGAGCCGTATAGTTAGTGTCTGTCCGAAAAAATGACTTTTGGGATTACACCTATAATGAGCAAAATCAAATATATAGGTAACAGACACATATATATAAGTGAACAGAAACTCGTTAAAAATCGGATGAAATAGATGAAAAATTAATAATTATTTCAAATGGTTACGAACTCTTACCTGTAATAATACTAATTAACATAATATTGTCAATAAGTTAGTCAATTTCGGACAGACACTAGTTATATAGGAGCCATATAGTTTAGTCCATATAATTAGATAGAGAGAAGCTATAGAGAGGGCCGTATGAGAGAGGCCGTATGAAAATAGAGATAAGCCGTATGAAAAAGCAAGATAATCGATAAATAAGATAATCAATAACTTAATAGATAAACCAAGATTAGGATAACAGATAAGATAATCAATAAGATAAGATAATCAATTAATAGGAGGTCTTTTCTATGTACCAGCAAGTGGGGCATCGGCAAATGGCCTTATCAGTGAGCTTGAAAATCGCCTTCTTGATGGTGCTAACCGCGGCGGCTGCTTTTTCCATCTATCAGGTTCAAAGGAGGATTGAGACTATCTCGCCCTCGAATAGCCCTGAAAACTTGCTCTATCTTCCTTCGGGAAAATACTTAAAGCCGCTGGTGCTCGGCTTTAATCAGGTGGCGGCTGACCTTCTCTGGCTTAAGGTGATCGGCTACTTTGGCGACCATTACTTGACAGACAAAAACTACCAGTGGCTGTATCATATTCTCGATTTAACCACTACCTTAGACCCTTATTTTCGGCTTCCTTATGAATTTGGCGGCATCGTTCTCAGTTTAGAAAAAGGAGATATCGACCAAAGTAACGCCTTGCTGAGGAAGGGGATCAAGTACCATCCCACCTACTGGCGACTGCCTTTTTACCTAGGATTTAATTACTTTTTTTACCTAAAAGACCCAGCGACCGCGGCTGGCTATATTTCTAGGGCGGCCTCACTGCCTGACCATCCCCCTTATCTCCCCAAGCTGGCCGCAAGCCTCTATGCCTCGGCCGGGGACAAGGAGATGGCTGTTGAGTTTCTCCTGCAAGTTTACTTAACTAGCGAAGACCCCTGGCTAAAGGAAAATATCTTACAAAAGATTTCAGACCTCCAGCAGGGCAAGCTTCCTAAAAGCTTGGAGAAGATTTTGAGGAATTGAAGATTTTGAGGAATTAAAATTAAAATTGATACCAAAATTGAGATACCAAAATTGAGACATTGATTTATTTTCTTGCCTGAAAATTAATTTTACAGTAATATTTTAACTGATCTTTTGAAGCTGGCCTATTCCCCGCCCCTTTGTCCATAGGTAACCCGGGGAGTGTCAGCACTGCTGCTACGCGGCCCGGATGGCTCCCCGCCCCTTCGCTCATAGGTAACCCGAACAGTACAGAGAGGTGGATATTATCGGGCAAGTCTCAAGAGACCTTTCGCCTATAGGTAAGTGGAAGAGGTAAGTGGAGGCCTACAATCTGAAAATTGCCGGGGGGTGAACCCCTGAAAAATTGCTGGGGGTGAACCCCACGAGACCGTTCGCCTATAGGTAAGCGCCCGATCATAAAGGTTTAAGTGCCCGACCATAAAGGTTTATAGCTTGACATAATGACGTAACGTACCACGGACAAGGGAAATAATTATCCTAGCCAGGATGTTATAACTCATTTCAGGATGTATAACTCATTCATTATGGTTGGGCGCTTAACTCAAAAGACAGATGCTAGGTGCTTTATATACACCAGGATGAATGATATTGAAATCCAGGATGGATAATATAAATGGATAATATAATATATGGATAATATTTTTAATCACTTATTTCTTAATCCAAATACTTGTTAAGGAGGTCATCATCATGAAAAGCAAGCCTAGGACAAGGTTCACTAGTTTCATTCCGCTGCTTTTGGTGATCGCTGTAAGCCTATGTTCCCTTTTGGCGGGCTGTGCGGCCAAAACCTATCAGGATAAAGCTAAGTCTAAGATGAGTAGCCAGAATGTCAGCCCTATGCCGCCGGAGGAGGAAAAAGAGCAAGCTGCCGCGGCCAGCAAGCCGCAAGCTGCTGTTGAAGAGGTTAATGGTCTTATGCTTAGCGATCAGTCCTGCTCAGCAGCCGGAGAGGAGGTAACCTTCACCATTTTGATCAATAATGCTCCCAATGCTGCCAGCGCCTTGGGCTTTGAGATTACCTATGATGGGGATATCCTGGAATATAAGGGGATAACTAGAGGAGAGCTGGTCCAGAGATTTGATATGTTCGATGCTGGCCAAAGTGGTAACAATACCTTGCGGGTTGGCGGGGTAATAGCTCAAGGTGAGATTGCCAAGGGGGCATCCGGTGCCTTAGCCGAGCTTACCTTTAGCCTAAAGCAGTGCCGCTCAACCTCTCTAACCCTGACCAATCTGGCCGATGACTTTGCAGGCTGGCCGGTGCGCTCTGGTCGGCTTATCAGTAGCCAAGATAGCAGCGACAGCAGCAGCCAGGATGAGGGGGAAAAAGAGGGCCAAGCTGGGGAAAAAGAGGGCCAAGCTCAGCCCACCGAAGGCACTGAGCAGCCAGGCGAAGAAGCCGCTGTAAGTGCTGAGCGGCAAAAGGCTAGAGGACCGCTTTCTCAACCTTCGGCTGGTGCAAAAGAGCCTGCCGCCTCGGATGAAGATCGCAATCTTTCCACCTCCCCTGCGGCTCAAAATGAATATACGGCCAAGACAGCCGAAGACACTGGCCTAGAGAGTGCTTCAGAAAGCCTTGGGCAGGATGGATCAAGAGAGGATCAGCCAACAGGGCAGGCCGCTTGGCGACTTTCTGCCGCTGGGGTGAATGAGAGTGGGAAAAACAATCAGAGTGTCCTTATCTATTCCCAAAAACTCTATTCGTCAAAAGAGACGCAAAGTAGTAACGCCGGGGAGGCTTCTCTCGATTCTGGCGGAGCCAGCCAGGGTCTGGCTGGGAAAACAGAGCAGGACAGTCAGAGCACTACCCTAGCCCAAAAGACAGCCTCAGCTAGCAATGCCGAAGTGAAAAGCCAGGCTGGATCTACTTCATTTTCTAATTCATCTTCATGGCCGAGCCTGCGGACCGATCAGGCTAATGCCTCACCTTCCTTTGCCCAGCAGCAGCAGCAGTCGATGGGCACTTCTTCTGCTCAGCCAGCCCAAGCTCAGGGCGCTAACCCTTCTGAGGGGAAGGGTGTTTCTTCTTCTGATAATACGGTTTCTAATGATTCGGCGAACTCTTCTTCCTCTTCCTCTGCTCAGGGGCAGGATGCTGCCACCTCTAGCCAGGCTCAAAATATTGGTGGTTCACTGCTGATAGATAGCCTCTCCTGTACCGGTGATGGTGAGGAGGTAACCTTTTCGGTCTTGGCAAGGGATGTAGTCAATAAGGTGGCTACCTTTGGGTTTGAGGTCGGTTTTAATGGGAATGTCCTTAAATATGAGGGATTCACTAGGGGTGATTTAACTCAAGGGTTTACCATGTTCGATGTCAATCAGCCCGAAGCTGGCAAACTCAGGGTAGCGGGGCTTGACATCGGCAACGGCATTGGCCCTGGAGCAAGTGGCCCGATTGTGAACCTGACCTTTAGGGTGAATACTTGCACCTCAACCAGCCTGCATATTAGCAATTTGGCTGATGATGTCAGAGGCTGGCAGGTTCAGAGCGGGCAGCTTGAGTCTTCTCCTGGTGCCGAAAATTGATGTGCATGGAGCAAGTGGCCCGATTGTGAATCTGACCTTTAGGGTGAATACTTGCACCTCAACCAGCCTGCATATTAGCAATTTGGCTGATAATGTCAGAGGCTGGCAGGTTCAGAGCGGGCAGCTTGAGTCTTCTCATGGTGCCGAAAATTGATGTGCGAAATGTGCAGAAAATTGATGATGCGAAATCAGCACAAGGTGCGAATTAGCATAAGGCTTAAATTTGCGGCTGTGGCAAGAAAAGGCTCATCCTCTAATTTTACCTTATGATTTCTTCCGGTAAGAGTGATGGCATACTGAAATTTACCCTACTTTTCACTGGAAATGGACATGAGCGTTTTGCCTTCGTTTTACCTTCATGGAAATAGGTTTTTAGAGGCTGGATCGTACCCAGCCGATCAGGCTGTTTAGGTCCGTAGCTCCAGCGCGGCGGGCAATTTCCTGCCCACCCTTGAATATGACCAGGGTCGGAATACCTTGAATTCCATACTGTATGGCCATTGATCGCTCCTCTTCGGTGTTGAGCTTAGCCAGCCTTACCTGTGGCTCTAACTGAGCGGCAGCCTGCTCAAAAACAGGGGCCATCATTCGACACGGTCCGCACCAGGGGGCCCAAAAATCTACCACCACTGGTATGTCGCTATGATCAATGTGATGCGCAAAGTTGGCACTGGTCAGCACCATCGGATGAGCATCAAATAGGGACTGTTTACAATGACCACACCTTGGCCCATCGTTGAGCCGAGCGGCAGGCACACGGTTTGTGGTATCACAATGCGGGCAGACAATACGTAGCGAATCATCCATAAGTTGGCCTCCAAGAAAATAAGACAAGAAAATAAAATATATTTATTATTTTGTATTTATTATCCTGCACCATCAACACTCTTTTTATTTGTCAAAGGTGTCTGAGAAAATATTGAACAATTCCATTACTTTTATACTCATTTTGCCACAGTCCTTGAATCTTTGTCTCTCATATCTCTTTTTTTTCTCATATCTATATCGAATCTCTATTAATCGAATCTCTATTGCCCTTAGAATTAAATATTTCATAAATTTTTTTAATCTTAGCAATAAGATAATTTACCTGTCAAGAAATATCGCCACTTTCCAGATGTTTCCCAGGTAAAAAACCAATAGTTGAAAGTGGGAGATACGATCGAGAAAAGCCTCTCTTTCATCCTGGAAAGTGGAAAATGAGAAAAGCCCCTCTACTGTAGCCCGGTCAAGATCGTACTATAATTGGACATAAATAGAGAACATCTGACCACTTTCCTCTCTCAGGTAGGCTTTGGTTTGTGCTACAATTTCCCTTAACCTTGATGGAACTTTTTTCCGCTTTCGAGTGTCTAAGTCCAGAGCAAGGAAGAGCCAGCGCGCCAGGAAGATCAGAGCGCCAGGAAGAGCCAGAGGAGCAATGAAGAGACAGCACGGCAAGGAAGGAAGATCAGAGCAGTAAGGAAGCATGTGGCTAAATTTTAAGCTGGAGGAGCAATTGAAAGAGATTCCCAAGCATATTCTATTGCGGGCATCTTTGGGTGATGCAGAGGCTTTTGAGATTATCTATCAGCTTGCCTCTGGGTTTGTCTACAGCATAGCCTTGCGAATAACGAACAATCCTGAGGATGCCCAAGATGTTACTCAAGATGTATTTATAAAAATATATAAAAATTTAAAAAATTTTAAATTTTTTTCATCTTTTAAAACTTGGGTCTACAGGATTACGGTCAATACGGCTTTAAACGCCTGCCGGGAGATAAGCAGGCAGATCAGCCAAAGAGCCGATCACGATTCCCTTGCCAGCCACCAAGGGGAGGGTGATTCGATGATGGAAATAGCCGCTGAGAGAGCTGATCATGAGAGGTTGATTATGGATTTGCTGGCAGTACTTAATCCTGACCAGCGGGCCTGTATTGTACTGCGGGAGATCGAGGGATTGAATTATCGAGAAATATCTGAGGTGTTGAACATTAATATCAACACGGTACGCTCAAGGCTCAAGAGAGCGCGAGAGGCTCTTTTAGCTTACCGGAAAAGTGAGGTGATGAAAGATGAATTGCCAAAAGATACAGCAGTTGCTGTTAGCAGATTACCCTGACGGTGAAGTGAGTGAGAGAATAAAACATGAAGTTGAAGGGCATTTGGACCTTTGCTGTGCATGCCGGCAATTTGAGCGGGCTGTGCAGGATGCAGCCATTCGGCCATTTAAACAAGCCCGCAGGATCAGGCCGCCTGATGAGGTTTGGAATAAGCTCAAGGAGGCCATAGCTTCAGAAGAGCAGGCTGCGGGAGCTGGTTTTTTGGCTAACATATGGGATGTTGTGCAGAGTATCTTTTCTAACCCAAAACTTGCTTTTACCATACTGATCATGGCCATAGCATCTTTGGCGATCATGGTCATTGCAATGGATGTGCACCTGAATAATCAAAGAGTCGTCAAAAACAGCGCCCACATAGAGCAGCCGATTAGGCAGGTAAAATATCTTTCAGAGATAATTGGGGTATCAGAATACCCTTCAGATGATGAGCCTTCAGATGATAAGTATGATAGCCATGATGGATATGGTACCGCCATTGAAGAATATTTTTTATAAACCTTTTCACTGAAAATGGATAAAATGGATATAGCGCAATGAATAAGGGAAAAGAAGAGATAACAGTAGAGATAACAGGGATGAAACCACTAGGCATGATTCTGATCAGTGTTCTGCTTATAATAAGCCTCACCACTGGGCCTATTTTGGCCGGGACAGCAGTAGCCGCAGCCGCGGCAGTATCCTGTAGCCAGCAGGATGAGATTAGAGCTGAGAAAAGAGAATGCAATATGTTAGAGATTTTTAAACAGCTAAACTTAAGCCCTGAGCAGGACAGACAACTTAAGGAGCATCGTAGCAAACATCAGAGACAGAAAGATGAGCTTGAGAGGCGGATTTGGGCCAAGAAGAGAGAGCTAAAACAGGAGCTACAAAAAGCTGATCTTGACCTTGAGAGAATTAATCGACTGCATTCTGAATTCAAGACCTTGCTTGGAGAGCGGGAGGATCAGAGGCTTGAGGCGATCCTTGAGGTAAGAAAAATTTTAACCCCACGTCAGCTCGAAAGATTTTTGCAGCTTATCGGCAAGGATTATCATGGCTCGGCTGGGAAAGAGGAACGCGAGCGTGAATAATTACATGATTGTGGCTTTGGCAGCCATGATAGCTCATCTTGAGCAGGGGGCTTGTGAAATAAGAATCGAAAAGAAAGCCAACCATGCGATAACTCCTTTGGAGCAGAGGGCTTATGATTGCAGACTGCTGGCTATCATTTGCCTGATCAGCGGGTTATTGTTTGGGCTGCTAGGTTGGAGTGGCTGTGCCCATGTCGGACCAGATTATGTGCCGCCCAATCCTGCGCTGCCCGCAAAGTGGAGGGCTGAGCTATCGGGCGGTCTGACCGCATCCTCCCTTGATCCGCAGGCGATGGCTGGCTGGTGGGCTAGGCTGAATGATCCGGTACTGAGTAGCCTGATGGGTCGTGCTGTAAGTGGAAATCTTGAGCTTCGCCGCAGCCAGGCCAGGCTGCTTGAGGCCAGGGCGCGGCGGGGCATTAGTCGATCAGATCGTTTTCCAGAGCTTAGGGCAAGTGGCTCAGCCGCGGCAAGCCGCACCAGGGGGCGGCAGAGTAACCTCTTTGAGGCTGGATTCGATGCTGGCTGGGAGCTTGATCTTTTTGGTGGGGTGCAGCGCTCGATCGAAGCGGCAGAGGCAGAAGCAGAAGCCAGCCAGGAGGAGCTTTGGGATGTTTTGGTGAGCCTTACTGCCGAAGTTGCTCTAAACTATGTTGAGGTCCGCCTGCTTCAGAGCAGGCTGGCGATAGCCGAGGAGAGTCTGAAAGCACAGGAGGAGACTTATCAGCTCATACTTTGGCGATCTGAGGCAGGCCTGGCAAGTGATCTTGAGGTAGAGGAGGCTAAATCTAATCTTGAAGAAAGCCGCAGCCTTATCCCCTCACTCAGGACCAGTCTCGATCAGACCCTAAACCGGCTTGCTCTGCTGTTGGGTAAAAATCCTGGCTCGCTTAACGAAGAGCTATCATCGCCTGCGCCTATTCCAATAGCGCCGCCCGAGGTCGCTATCGGAGTGCCTGCCGAGGTCTTGCACCGCGTTCCTGCTGTCCGCAAGGCAGAGCGCCAGCTAGCGGCTCAGACCGCTAGGGTAGGGGTGGCTGAATCGGAGCGATACCCTAAATTCAGCTTAAGCGGCTCAATTGGGCTTGAGTCGGCTGCCTTCACTGATCTGCTCACCCCGGCAGCCAGACAGATTCTCAGGATCGGCCAAAAATTTTCTTGGCCCCTGTTTGATGCAGGCCGTATTCGGCAAAATGTAGAGGTCCAAAATTGCCTTCGTGAGCAGGCCGTGATCGCCTACCAGCAGGCAATCCTAACCGCCCTCAAGGATGTAGAGGATGCCCTGGTTGCCTTTGCCCAAGAGCAGGTGAGGCGCCAGCATCTTGTTGAAGCCTCGCAGGCGGCCCGGCGGGCCGAAGAGCTTGCCAGAAGCCGCTACCTTTGCGGCCTGATTGATTTTCAGACCGTGCTGGATACCCAAAGGTCATGGCTATCCCTCAAGAATCAGTTAGCTATCAGTGATAGTGAGGTAGTCTGCAATCTGATCCGGCTCTACAAGGCTCTTGGAGGGGGCTGGACCAATTATTCGACTGAGGCTGCGCCACACTTCCTGGGAGCGAATGAATTGCCAAAAGATACAGCAGGTGCTTTTAGCGCATCTTCCTCAACTCCCTGGGAGCGAATAGGGATGAGACTGAATGGGGAGAAGGTGAATGGGAAAGAAAAATGAGCAATTCGATGTAGAGGAGCAATGAAATTAGATGAAATCAAAGGAAGACCAAAAGGCTGATTCGACACTAGAGGATTTGAGGTTAGAGATTGAAGAAAATCTTGGGCTTGGTGCATCTTACCGCCAGCGAAGGCGCCTCAAAGTTGGACTGCTTGTTGTTCTCTGTCTGGTGGCAGCTTATGCCCTCTTGGTTATGATTAGAAATGGGGCGGACAAGGCTCATTCAATGCACTACAAGACCCAGCAAGCCCAGCGAGGCGATCTGACTGTAACCGTTACCGCCACCGGCACCCTTGAGCCCACCAACCAGGTGGAGGTGGGAAGCGAGCTTTCCGGCATTGTTAAGAGTGTCGAGGTCGATTATAATGACCGGGTGGTGGTTGGGCAGCCTCTGGCCTGGCTTGATACGGAAAAGCTAAAAGCGCGTGTCGTTCAGGGCAAAGCCAGCCTGCAATTAGCCGAAGCCAGAGTCTTGCAGGCTCAGGCCACGTTAGCCGAAGCTAGCACCAAGCTAGAGCGGCTCAGGCAGCTCTATCAGTTGAGCAATCAAAAAGTGCCTGCTCAGCATGAGCTTGACGCAGCCGAGGCAGCCTTAAAGCGAGCTGAGGCTGATGAGGCTAGCTCCAGGGCTCAGGTCTCTGAGGCCAGAGCAGAGCTTGAAGTCTACCAGACCGAGCTTTCCAAAGCAGCCATCCGCTCCCCAATCAATGGCCTGGTTCTGAAACGGAATGTCGAGCCTGGTCAGACTGTGGCTGCCTCCCTCCAGGCTCCAGTGCTCTTTGTCCTGGCCGAGGATCTTGCCCAGATGGAGCTTCGGGTGGATGTGGATGAAGCCGATGTTGGCCAGGTGAAGGAAGGCCAGGAAGCTATCTTTACGGTGGATGCTTTCCCCGGTCGGAAGTTTCCAGCCCGTGTGGCCAAGGTGCATTATGCTGCCAAGACAGTCAACGGAGTCGTAACCTACGAAACCATCCTGAAAGTCAATAATCAAGATCTTTCCCTTAGGCCAGGTATGACGGCTACGGCTGAGATAATTGTCAGCCGGATCAAAAACGCTCTCCTGGTGCCAAATGCTGCCTTGCGGTTTGATTATGAGGCTCTGCTGGAGAATCAAAAACAGCCGAAAGAGAGCCCGAATTTGCTGACCATGCTCTTGCCACGGCCTGGAGCGAGAAGGCCAGCCTCGGTCAGGCAGAAGAAGCCTTCGGTTAGCAGTCATCAGCGCCTGGTCTGGGCACTTAGTGGTGGAAAGCCTGTAGCTATACCGCTGACCATCGGCCTGTCAGATGGCCAGATGACTGAAGTGAAGGCTGGTGAGATCCAGCCGGGGCTTCCGCTGCTGGTTGATGTGGTGAGGCCAGGCCAATGAAGACAAACAGGGCAAATCCGCTGCGGCCTCTGATTGAGTTTAAGCAGGTAACCAGGGTCTATGGCAGTAAGCAGGCGGCTGTCTGGGCTTTGGCTGGGATTGATCTTCAGATTTATAGGGGGGATTTTGTGGCTATTATGGGGCCGAGTGGGTCGGGAAAATCAACCTGCATGAATATCCTGGGATGCCTGGATAGGCCAACCACTGGAAGTTATCTTTTTCATGGCCTTGAGGTGGGCGCTCTGTCCAGAGATCAGCAAGCCCTTTTGCGGCGGCACTACCTTGGATTTGTGTTTCAGGGGTTTAATCTTTTGAACCGCACCTCAGCCCTTGAGAACGTAGAACTGCCGCTAATCTACCGCCGCATTTCTGCCAAGGAGCGTCGCAGACGAAGCCAATGGGCCCTTGAATTGGTAGGGCTGCGAGGCTGGGAACGGCATACGCCGAGTGAGCTTTCCGGCGGGCAGCAGCAGCGAGTGGCTATAGCTCGGGCTATGGTTACTAACCCGCTCGTGTTGCTGGCGGATGAGCCTACTGGCAATCTCGATACTGCTCGAAGCCAGCAGATCATGGAGCTGCTTTGCACCCTTAACCGGGAACGCGGGTTGACTATTGTCATGGTAACTCATGAGCCGGATATAGCGGCTTATGCCCAGCGGATCATTCGCTTTCGTGATGGTCTGATCGAGGCTGATGGCCATTAGACTGAGGAGGGAAGTGCTTATGATATGGGAGGCAATTCTTCTTGCCCTGCGGGAGATCCGCCGCAATGTCTTGCGCTCATCGCTGACTATCTTGGGTATTGTCATTGGGGTAGCCGCAGTGATCACTATGGTTACCTTGGGAAAAGGGGCCACTCTCCAGGTAACTTCTGACATTGCCAAACTCGGCAGTAACATGCTTCAGGTTAGGCCAGGACAGGGTTTTCGAGGGCCTGGGGGAACTCGGTCAACCTCTCCACCTCTCGATCCCAAGGATGCCGAAGCTATCGCCAATGAAATCTCTGGCGTGGTAGCCGTAGCTCCGACAGCCTCACAGAACCTTCAGGCTATTTTCGGTAATGAAAATTGGTCAACCACGGTTACTGGCACGAATAATGCCTATTTTCAGGTGCGCAACTGGCCGCTTAAAGCTGGCCGCAAGTTCACGGATGCTGAGTTATCCGCAGGGGCCTCGGTCTGTATCCTTGGCTCTACTGTATGCCAAGAGCTTTTTGGCGGCCAAGATCCTCTAGGAGCGCTGATCAGATTAAGGAAACTTTCCTGTAAGGTCATTGGTGTCCTTGAGTCCAAGGGACAGTCTAGCTTCGGGATGGATCAGGATGATGTCGTGCTTGTGCCGCTTCGTACCTTTCAGCGGCGCATTGCCGGATGTCAGGATATCAGCGCTATTTTCCTTTCGGTCAAGGAGGGCTTTTCAACCGAAAAGGTACGGCTTGAGATTGAGCGCCTGATGCGGGAGCGGCGGCGTATCCAGCCAGGGAGCGAGGATGATTTCCATGTCAGGGATATGCAGGAGCTGGTGAGTACGCTGACTGGAACGACCAGGCTGCTCACTGCGCTGCTTGCGGCTGTGGCCGCGGTGAGTTTGCTGGTCGGAGGAGTTGGGATCATGAACATTATGTTGGTATCTGCTACCGAAAGAACGCGGGAGATCGGCATCCGGCTGGCCATCGGAGCCCGGGAGCGGGAGGTGCTGATCCAGTTTTTAGTTGAAGCTGTGGTTTTGTCACTTCTTGGCGGCCTGGCCGGGATCGCCTTTGGGCTTGGTACGGCTGCTTTTGGCAGTCGGCTTCTCCATGTGCCCTTTGTGTTTGATCCGGCAATTACCCTAATCGCCTTTTTATTTTCAGGAGCTGTGGGCATACTCTTTGGCTTTTTCCCTGCACGTCGAGCAGCGAGTCTAAATCCTATTGACGCGCTCAGGCACGAGTAGGGAAAAGTTCTCTTCTCTACTATGGTAAATAATTTCCCGCCTACCCCTGACTTATGCTTTTGCACTTTTTCTTCCAAGCCCTTGAGATTTTACTGGATTTGCTATTAGGGGTAAGTTTCAAGGAGATTTCAAGGCGTTAAGAAATTTCTGCAAAACTTTATCCATTATAATTTCTGGTAATATTTCCTGGAATTTAGCTTTGACCAATCCACAAAAAAATCTACCATAGTCTGGAATTTTTCGTAGCTTATTTTAAGTTATCCCGCCGATTTATTTCCATAAATTATGTATCTAACTTTTATATTAGCTATAGAGACCTACGCTGAATCAGAAATCGAAAAGTTTTTATAGATTCAATAAGTGTGGCTAGAGATGATTTTTACTTGGTTAGAATGTGGAAAATATTACCGGAGAACCTAATATTATGAAGATCTTGCAAGTTTGTCATAACATTCAGTCATCTGGCGGTAAAGATTGGGTTGCTGAGGCGGATAAGCGGCTGCTCAAAAAGAATGGCCACCGGATAATTCACCTTGGGCATGAAAATAGAAGAGCAGTCAACGTTAGCGGTTATCCAGCTTCGTACCCTGCTCAACTTCACAGAGAGCAATCATCTTCTATTGTTCAACTGATCCAAAAGCATCGTCCTAATCTGGTTCATATCTATAATACAATATCAACAGGCTACTCTCAGCTCTCCGTAACCTGTCAAAAATTGGGGCTGCCGATTATCCATAATCTGTATCGGTATGAAGCATTGTGTCCTAAATCAAGTTTTTTTTACTCCAATAAACTGTGTATTTCATGTATGAAACAATTTATGTTGAAACATGATGAACAGCAAAGGTGCTGTCGAGATAATCAAAATCAGATAACAGATATAAGAAAAATGATCAGGGATTATTGGGATCAAAAGGCTTGTCATGGAAGTGTTGACTATTATCTGGTTCCAACTGAATTTTTCAGAGAAAAACTGATCGAGTATGGTTTTCCAAATCACAAGGTAGTGGTGAAGCCTCATTTCAGCAGCGATGAGACTATCTTGCCCACAGGCCGACAAGGAGAAGATTATGCCCTGTTTATTGGTAAACTTACCGAAGATAGTGGAATCAGGACTCTGCTGAGCGCCTGGTCCTCACTTCCTGGCATTCCTTTGAAAATTCTCGGTGATGGCCCTCTCAGGCAGGAGGTTGAGGCTGCCTGCTCAAGATATCGAAATATCAAATTCTTGGGCTGGCAGTCAAAGGCTGAATGCACCTATCATTTGGCCCGTGCGCTACTGCTTGTTTTTCCAAAAGAATCTCACGAGGTTTTCCCATCCACCATTATCAGAGCTTATGCATATGGGGTGGCGGTGATTGCCAGTGATCTGGAAGGAATGGAGCAGTTTGTAATAGATGGAGTCAGCGGCTGTCTGTTCCCACCGGCTGATGCTAAAGCGCTGGCGGAAAAGGCCTTATGGCTATGGGAAAATCGTGATATTTTAACCTCTATTAGAGAGGGGGCCAGGGTTGAATATGAGGAGAAATATAGCGAGGAAAAGAACTACCAGCTGCTCATGAGCATCTACCAAGATGCCTTATCTCAAAAGAAGCGGGCAGCGGCAAAGCACACCAGTAATCTTTACCATCTGCAAAGCCTGTGAGCAATCAGCTCTTTACAGGCAGGCACTACTAGTTACAGGCAGGCATTACATCAGGCATTACATTACATGTACATGGTTTATGGCTTTGGTTTTCTACAGGAGAATCAAACCGACCTGGAGGAGTCCGATAATGAAGCCGAGGACTCCTCCATAGATTTCAATAGCCCTTAATTCCCTTGATGATATTTCCAGAATAATCTGTTCTAATTTTTCTAACTCAAAAGACCTGATGCGATCGGTTACCAAAGTCTGCATATCGAGATGTTCCTCAAGGCCAGTGGCAAATCTCTCGGCCAGATCAGGTAGCATGAGAATCATTTCAGAAACAATGGCTGCTTTGATTTTGGCCTTGGTCTCCGGGCCGATAAAGGCTGAGATCATTGGGTTGAGAGAAAGGAGCTTTCGATCGATCACCTCTTGCACCTTCTCATCCAGGAGTTGTTTTAAGGATTCTACAACCTGAATGGATTTGAGACTATTAGCGATATCGGCATGGGAGACGAGATGATTTTAAACTGTTTTTCCAATACTTATGGCCAGTTCTTCTCTTCGTTTTGGCACCAATCCCTGGATTTTTAAAGGTCCCAGCCCAAGTGGCTGATATGGATGAAAGATCATCCGCACGGCTAGATAATTGGTAAACCAGCCGATGAGAGCGCTAATAAAAGGAATAGAGACAATTTTGAGCACTCCGTGCACAGAAACTTCCCCCTCTTTTTTCCTGACGTTACCTGATTTTTAGCCAAAAGAGATAATTACTCCATTATACCGAATAATTGCCGAGAGCGAAACGATTTTTTCATGACCTCATCGTGGAGAAAGAATTTCCCCCCTATTTCTTTCCTAACGTTTTAGCGGAAAAGGTCTTTTAAGGGAGCCCTATACCAGAGAATGCAGGATTGATGAGGAGAAAATTTATGGCATAAGAAATATTTTTTATACTCTTGCAAGGGTTTTGCGCTCGCTGCCTGCTGTCTGATTGATTTGGTTTCATTTTTATCCTCCTTGCGATGGGTTATATTTTGCGGCTTTTGAGACTATTTTTGAGTTAAGTTCCTTTGTTCGGTGGCTTAATTCTGGTATTGATTTTGCTAATATTTAAGGGCAAGAGAAATTTTAGGTTTTAAGTCTTCTTAAATTTGTGGTTACGGTGTCTGCCAAGGTTAATGTATGAGGAGAGTGCACGATGGGTGGTAGGGGAAGAAATTGGTTATGGACGATATTGTGGTTAGTGATCATTGGTCTGGGAGTGGCCAGTAGTGCGAGAGGGCAGGATCTGCCGGCACAGATTTTTATCAACAATGAAGTTTATAGTACAGATATATATGAGGGAGTTAAATTTGACCATAGTGGCCATGCTATAAATCTTTCTATTGCCTGTAAGGTCTGTCATCATGAGTGGAAGCAGAAGGAAACCAAAACTCCGGGCAAGTGCATTGATTGTCATGCAGGAAAAGATGCAGAGGGAATTCCTCTTCGAGATGCTTATATGAATACATGCAGAGGATGTCACAGTAATTTAAAGCTTGAGGGAAAGCCAGCGGGACCTACCCGTTGCGATGAATGTCATCCGAAAAAGAAGCGTATTAGAAGTAATTGACACTGATCTATTGATTTATTTGATCTTATGGAGACTCTTGAATGAGCAGTTTGGAAATAGAGGTAAGTAAGCAACAGAGCGAAAATTCTTTCCCTCTTCGGGTTTTCGACTACCAGCAATTATTGATCAAGTATTTGAATTACGTTGTCTTGAACAATGAGTTGATGAAGGTCAATAATGAGCTAAATACATTGATTAAGAAACTGAAGAGACAATGCTCTCGGGATGGCCAGACCGGTTTGTATAACTACCGCTATCTTCGTCAGAGGCTGAACATTGAGTTCAAGCGAGCCAGAAGGTATCAGGAACCCTTAACCTGCATCATGCTCGATATTGATCATTTTAAATCGATTAATGATACCTACGGTCATCGGTTTGGTGATTTTGTACTCAGGAAATTAGGCTATATGCTGCGCCATCCTCTGCGCGAGACAGATATTGTGGCTCGCTATGGAGGAGATGAATTCGGCATTATCGTTCCTAACACCGGCTACCATGGGGCCTTTATTATTGCTCAGAAGATCCACGAGCGAATAACTGGCTACGACTTTCGATATAATGGCATATGCACTAATATTACTGTCAGTCTTGGTCTTGCCTCTCTCCCTGATGATCAGGTTCTATCCCCGGGCCAGCTCATAGATTTTGCTGACAAAGCCCTATATCAGGTGAAAAAGAATGGGGGGAATGCAATCTTAGGCTTTCAGGATATTGGAAAGTTTCCAGAATGCGGACCAATTATGGCTTTTAGCCGAAGGTGAACTTAAAACTTAATAAAATCAAAAGCAAAGCTTGTCCCCTGCAAGGCTATGGTTAAGATAGGTGCAGTTACACAGGTAGAGATATACTCTGCTCACTGCTTGGCTTCACGCAGTTTGCTCATAACTACTTCAGCTCGGGTATAGTATTTTTTTTCAGCATTGCAGGCCCTACAGCAAGGCACCACGTTCCCTTTATTACTCCTGCCGCCGCGAGCTAAGGGGACGATGTGATCCATGGTCAGCTCATGCGGTGGAAATTTTTTTTGACAGTAGTAGCAGACCCCAGCGGCTATCTTGTTTTTCCACCACTGTGATTTTCGAAGCTGTCTGGCTTTACTCTTTTCCCTGGCTATGTGCCGCGGATCTTTTTCAATCTGAATCCATTCACTATTCATAAAACCCTTATACTTCCTTATCCTACACCTTACTTATTTATCCTACGCCTTTTATTTGGCTCAAAATCGCTTCCTCAGCCGTAGGTTGGTGAGAGTTTTTTTTAACCAGCAGATAAAAAGGAAGCCCAACCAGGCCCCAGAAGATCGATACCAGGTGAAGCACGGCCATGATTTCTCCTCCTAGGGGAGAGCCCACCTGGTTATAAAGGTATTCAAAGGCAGCCTCTCCCACCCCAAGGCCGGCTGGAGCAATGGGCATGGCACTGGCTATAAGACCAAGCGGAGTGATCACCCCGTAGAAGCGCCAGGAGAGATTGGAGCCGATTATTCTCCCGACGATCAAGCTTGAGACAATGATGGTCGTATGCACCATAGCAGAAAGGAAGAGTGAAAAATAGATGGTGGATTGATGATCTCGATAGACCCTCACAGCCTGGTAGATTCCGAGAAATATATTCCAAAAGAGCCGTCCGGAGGATTTTCCAAGCCAGGTGTTAAGGAAGGAAATCGGCAGATTCAACAGCAGAATCAAGCCCGCCGAGGCTGCCATAAAGACAGTGAGAACAGAGCAGCTGAATGTTCTAATAAGTGGGCTCCCGCTGAGACTGATAGCCGGATGAGTCAACACTGATATCCCTCCTACTAGAAGCAGCCCCAACCCCCCCAGAACCCGATCGACGAGTACCGTACTGATGGTGGCCATCTTCTTGTTAGGATAGATGGAAGCCAGGTAGTAGCATTTGACCAGATCACCACCAGTAGCCCCCGGCAGGCAAAGATTAAAAAACAGGCCGATGAAATTAAGGGCTAATGTTTTTCCAAAGGTTATGGTTACCCCTTGGGCAATAAGTAGTAGATACCATCGAAGGGAGGTGAGGGCTACAAGGAGCCCCCACATGATGATGACCAGAGAAAACCACCACGGATGGCTCATAACTCTGCCTACCGAGCGCAGGTTAAGGCCGCCGCTTGAAATCAGATATAGGATCAACCCGGCTGCCAGAGCGATTTTGAGTGCCGTTAATATATTTTTTTTCACTTTATTCACCTGGATCCAGAGCGAACACCTGAAAAGCTTTATATTCCAAAATGTTAACTCACACATTTTGTAAAGGTTAACTGATTGATTTTAAAATACAATCAAGCATTCGCTCTGGCATAAGGTTCATAGAAGGCTTTTTAGGCATTAATTTTTGCCGCTTATGATTATAAAACCATTTTACCCTATTCCTTTTCCCTGTCAATCGTCAATATGCAAATTTTCCCTTTTCGTTTCTTTTCTCTCTAGGCTGCTTCAACCTAAATCCAGAGCAAACACCTGAAAAGCTTTATATTCCAGAATGTTAATTCACACATTTTGTGAAAGTTAACTGATTGATTTTAAAATGCAATCAAGCATTCGCTCTAGGCTGCTTCAAGCGAAGAGCTAACCTTTTGTAACATTCGTAAGGAAAAAGTTTAAGAAAGAGTTTTCGGCTTGCCGAATGAGCGGAAGAATGATACCATTTTCAATCAAGTCCTCAAATTAAGACATACTGAAAAACAGTATTTTGCCATATAGAAATCACCGAGATCAGGGGAATAGTCTTAGGTACTGATTAATCAACCCGAAACATCTCTCATAAGCGAAATAAGGAGGTAATAAGCTCGTGCGACAGGAATCTTTTGATTTTTTAAAAAGGCTGCTTGACGCTCCAAGCCCATCTGGGTTTGAGGCGCCAGCAGTGCGGGTTTATCGGGAATATATCCAATCCTATGCTGATACTGTAACCATTGATGTTATGGGTAATGCTTCAGCAACACTCTCAGGAGAAACCTCTACTCCTCGGATTATGCTGTGCGGACATTGTGATGAAATCGGCTTTATGGTGCAGTATATCGACGATCAGGGATTTTTATACTTTTCAACCATTGGCGGGATCGACCTCCACCTGGTTCCAGGCCACAAGGTTATGATTCATACCTCAGGAGGAGCGGTCCCTGGGATTATTGGAAAGAAACCGATCCATCTTATGGAGGATGAGGAGCGGAAAAAAGTCGCCAAGATCATTGACCTGTATATCGATATCGGAGCCAAGGATAAAAAGGAGGCTGAGGAAACGGTTCGGATTGGAGATCCGATTACGGTGGATGTGAGTCTGGAGAGGTTGAAGAATGATCTTATCTGCGCGAGAGGACTTGATGATAAGGCGGGTGCCTTTGTAGTGGCGGAAACACTGCGACTGCTCAAGGAGGAGGGGAAGCCTTTTTGCGGCCAGGTGATTGCTGTGGCCACGGTTCAGGAAGAGGTTGGCCTCCGCGGGGCCACAACCAGTGCCTATCGGCATCAGCCGGATGTGGGTATTGCTGTAGATGTAGGATTTGCTACTGATCAGCCTGGGATTGAGAAGAAAAAGGTGGGTGATTTTTCCCTTGGCAAAGGACCGATTATCTCCCGTGGGGCCAATATCAATCCTGTAGTCTTCGATCTTCTGATCCGCTCAGCCAAAGAAGGAGATATCCCTTATCAGATAGAGGCGGCTCCGCGCTCTACCGGCACTGATGCCAATGTCTTACAACTTTCCAGGGGCGGAGTGGCTGCCGCTCTCGTCAGTGTTCCTTGTCGCTACATGCATACTCCGGTTGAGGTAGTTTCCCTAAAAGACCTTGAGGATTCTGCCCGTCTGCTAGCTGCGTTTATTCGGAATTTATCGGCTGAGGTCTCCTTCATACCGGTATAACCAGAAAAAGACATTCCGGTATAACTAATTGAGGATCGCCCCAAAGGGAAGATGAAGAGGCATGATCAGGCACTTTGCCGCTTTAGAAGCACGATGGTTGCTCCCCAGGAGCCTGACTGCGGAGGAGCTAGAGAGAAGGAGTGCACCAGGGGATTAGCTCGGAGAAGGTGATGAACCTTCTCTCTTAGCCTTCCAGTTCCCTTGCCGTGTATGAGGCGAACCTGGTAAATTCCTCTCTCTCGGCAGGCTTCAAGATAGTCCTGGAGTAGATCGGGAATTTCGCTTGGGCGGAAGGTGTGAAGATCAAGATAATCCTCAATAGGGATTTCGACGGGAATTTCACCTGGCTCGGCGAATTCATCCGGTTTTGAGCTTTTGTCCTCTGACATGGTTGCTGGCCTGATATTATTGAGTATGATATTATTGATATAATGAATTGCGGGCTATATTTATAAATATTATATATTATATAATACACCTTCAGTTAACTTACCCTTCAATCATTATACCGTATATCCACCAGGCCAGCCAAGAGCTTTCGGGGAAAAAAGATGTTCCCCAACTATGTTTGATCCTAGTATGATCTTAACTGGCCTACAATAGAGTGTAGTTTCTAATCTTCCACTTTCTAGGGTAAAAGAGCGGTTTTTCTATCTTGCGTCTCCCACTTTTACCTATTGATTTTTTACCTGGGGAACATCTGGGGGTAAAAATGACCTCTTGACATCTGATCAGTTTTAGTGTATCTTACACTTGATCCTTAGATCGAGGACATGACGCGGGGTGGAGCAGTCAGGTAGCTCGTTGGGCTCATAACCCAAAGGTCGCTGGTTCAAATCCAGCCCCCGCTACCAATAATTACTCCTGCTGTATAACAGTTTTTGTTATACAGCATTTTTTTATTTTGACTCACCTTATGAACTTTTTGAACCCTGACGAAAGGATGTACTTAACCTATGTCTATGACCATAGCCGAAAAGATCTTAAGTGAAAAGAGCGGCTGTGAGGCTAGGAGTGGTCGGATCGTTATTTGCAATATCTCCTGGGCCATTGCTCAGGATGGAACCGGCCCGCTTGCCATTCGGCGGCTCCAGGAGGCAGGGCTTGCCAAGGTCTTTGATCCGAAAAGGGTTATCTTCTTTATTGATCATGCGGCCCCAAGCCCTCGTAAGGAACTATCGAACGCTCATCTTCAGATCAGGTCTTTTGCTAAGGAAACCGGAGCTAGGGTTTCTGATATTCAGGAGGGGGTCTGTCATCAGCGAATGGTTGAAGAGTTTGTCAGCCCGGGAGATCTTTTGATCGGAGCCGACTCTCACACCTGCACCTCTGGTGCTTTGGGTGCTTTCTCTACCGGTATGGGCTCTACCGATGTGGCCATCGGCATGGCTCTTGGCAAGGTCTGGCTCAAGGTCCCTCCAACCATCAGAATTGAAGTTCGGGGAGATTTCCGGCCCGGCGTGTATGCTAAGGATTTGATCCTCTCTGTAATCGGACAGCTTACTGCAGATGGCGCCACCTATAAGGCTCTGGAATTTGGCGGCCCGACCATCTCAGCCATGAGCATGTCAGACCGCTTTACCCTCTGCAACATGGCAGTTGAGGCTGGAGCCAAAACAGGCCTGATAGCTACTGATGAGATTACCCGTGAGTATCTGGTAAAGCAGGGTAGGGGAGAGCAGTTTCGAGAAATTGCCCCTGACCCTGATGCCGAATACGAACAGGTGTTGACCATTCAGGCCGAGGAGATCGAACCCATGATCGCTCTTCCCCATACAGTGGATAATGTTCAGCCTGTCCAGAAGGTTGCCGGAACTAAGATTCAGCAGGTCTTTATCGGCACCTGCACCAACGGACGGCTGGAGGATCTTGAGATTGCAGCCAGGATTCTCGACGGTCAGCAGGTTGCACCCAACGTGCGGCTGATTATAACTCCTGCCTCACGGGCTATTTACCTGAAGGCCATACAGCAGGGGATCATTGAAAAGCTTATCCGGGCTGGAGCAGTCGTAACCGCTACCGGCTGCGGCCCATGTGTTGGCATCCATCAAGGGATCCTTGGCGATGGTGAGGTCTGCCTAAGCACCCAAAATCGCAACTTCCTGGGTAGAATGGGCAATCCAGAAGGGTCTATATACCTATCCTCGCCAGCTACGGCTGCTTATTCAGCTTTAAAGGGTGAGATCGCCGATCCAAGAGAGATAATGAAATAAAGAGATAATGAAATAGTCAAATTAAAATAGCCACTTGCACTTTTGCGGAAAATCTCTCCCTGCCTTGAAATTCTTGAAAGTTATCTTTCATACCAAACCCGATAAAATCGAGGGGGGCGGAGAAAAAGTGCAAAAGTATAAAATAGCCAGAGAGCCGAAAGAAAATAACCTTACCTGGAGGGTTTAACTCTCATGATCTTAGAAGGACGTGCTAAGAAATTTGGAGATAACATCAGTACGGATCTGATCGCTCCCGGCAGGCTCTTTCACCTTCGCAACAACCTGCCGGAGTTGGCCAAACATCTCCTGGAAGATGCTGAGCCAAATTTCTCTGAGAAGATTCAAAAAGGAGACTTTATTGTCGCTGGGCGGAATTTTGGCCTTGGTTCAAGCCGCGAACATGCTCCGGCCATCATTAAAATTGCCGGCATTGGAGCGGTCTTGGCCCAATCTGTGGCCCGTATTTTCTTCCGAAACGCCATAAACATCGGGCTCCCCGTCTTTGAATGCGATACCAGCCAAATTGAGGCTGAGGATCACCTGCGGATAAATGTTTTGCAGGGAACCGTAGAAAACCTCACCAAGGGGATATCCTTGCCGTTTCATCCACTGCCGCAGATTATGGTTGATATCCTAAATGATGGAGGCCTTATGCCCCACATCCAAAAATATGGCGGATTTAATCTTTAGTCATGTAAACACTAACCCTGCTGGTGAGTAAACGAATCTTGGGGACAGAAAATAATGACCAAGAAAGCAAGGAATCTAGTAGGAAAGCAGGAAATCAGGTTCAGCAGGAAATAATGAAATAATGAATGAATATAGAATATAAATTATTTCTTTAAATTATTTCTTCGCATAGCCCCACGCGATACGGATTTTAGCCACACATACGGATGAATTTCATGAATACGGCAGTGTGCAGCAAACTCAAGCTTTGGATTGCCACTGGCTTTGGCCTTGGCTACTTACCTTTTGTGCCTGGAACGGTTGGTAGCTTGGGTGGGGTAGTGCTTTTTTGGCTCTTTCATCCTCTCACCTGGTATCTGTATCTTCTATTCATAGCTAGCCTCTTTTTCCTGGGCATCTGGGCGGCTGATTGGGCTGAGGTCGTATTTCAAGAAAAAGACAGCAACTATATAGTGATTGATGAAATCGTCGGATTTTTGATAGCGGCCTTTTTAATACCTTGGAGTGGGCTGTGGATGATCGCCGCCTTTATTCTGTTTCGAATCTTTGATATTATAAAGCCCTTCCCCGCGGGCAGAGCCGAGAGGCTGCGGGGTGGGCTTGGGATCATGCTGGATGATGTCGGAGCTGGGATCTACGCTAACCTGGTCCTTCAGGGAATGCGAGTGTGGCTGTGTGGCCCAAGGATTTAGTGGTTTTTTCGCTAAGTGCGTAACACGAGTGCGCAGCGGATCAATTAGGCTATCAATTGTAGGGACAGATGTAGGGGCAGACCTTGTGTCTAGGGACAGACCTTGTGTCCGCCCCCAGCTTGCGCACTTTGTTAGCGAAAATACCATTTAGTCTCTTGCTATATTTATTTCTTTTCTACTATATTAGGATAACTCATATATAGAATAACTCAAGGTTTGGTAATTATGCAATTTTTCAGCCAGCCGACCGCTATTTTGGCTGCAGTCTTTTTTCTCTTTGGGACCTGCATCGGAAGTTTTCTGAATGTCTGCATCTTTCGCCTCCCTCGGCATGAGTCAATTATCTTTCCAGCCTCTCACTGTCTGAGCTGTGGCACTAAATTGAAGCCTATTGATAATGTGCCGATCATCAGTTTCCTTCTCTTGAGGGGAAGGTGCCGCTCGTGTCAGGCCAAGATCTCCTGGCAGTATCCCTTGGTTGAGCTAGCCACTGGGATTTTGTTTTCCTTAGCTTTTATCCGCTTTGGCTGGCAGTGGCACAGGCTTTTGGTTGCTCTTATTCTGATTCCAGCCAGCCTAGTAGTTTCGGTTATTGATTTTAGGATACAGATTATTCCGAACGTCATCTCTCTGCCTGGAATTGTGCTTGGTCTGGCAGTAAGCCTTCTGCCAGGCTCTTCGGTAACCTTTTGGAATGCCCTCTCAGGCATGATGCTCGGAGGAGGACTCTTTTACCTGGTGGCAGTAGTAAGCGCGGCGCTGTTAGGAAAAGAAGGAATGGGAGGCGGGGACATAAAGCTTATAGCCATGTTCGGTGCTTTTCTTGGCTGGCAAAGATGCCTGCTGACTATCTTTATTGGTGTTTTCTTGGGATCAGCGATTGGGATCATCTTGATACTGCTTGGCCGCAAAGACCGCAAAGACCCTATTCCCTTCGGGCCCATGTTGTGCATTGGCGCTTTGGTCAGCCTTTTTTATGGTCAGGAGCTGATTAGGCAATATCTTCAGTTCACCATTAACATCTAACCTCTCAGCATTAACATCTAACCTCTACTGCTTGAGCACTCAGTCCTATATAACCTATCTACGCTCATGGCCATCATTCGTGAACACCGGAATCCTAGTAATTTTACCTTCTGGATTTCTGATTTCGCGGGAACGACGGCATACTGAAATTACCTGGCTTTCCACTGAAAAATGGACATGAGCGACTATCTAAACCAGGGCTATATAAAGCGCAGGGAGGCACCGGCTGTGGGTGGTTCATCGACTCTGTGGGTGATTTGGGTGATTATAGAATTAGCATGGCGTCTCCATAGCTATAAAACCTATACTTCCTAGCTATGGCCTGCTGGTATGCTTCCATAATAAAGTCGCGGCCTGCGAACGCGGCCACAAGCATCAGCAGGGTAGATTTTGGCAGGTGAAAGTTAGTGATCAGACCGTCCACCATCCGCATCGTGAACCCGGGGTAGATAAACAGGTTGGTCCACCCCCGGAGAGGCAGGTTGGGATTTTGCCCCAAGGATTCTAAAACCCTGACTGAGGTTGTGCCGCAGGCTATAATTCTGGCGCCCCGCTTTTTAGTTTCGTTAATCTTGTCTAGTGTCTCTGGCGGAATTTCATAGTATTCAGCCTCCATCTTGTGGTCTTCGATCACCTCAGTCTTGACCGGCTGAAAGGTCCCAAGCCCTACGTGCAGGGTTACAAAGGCGATCTGCACTCCCTGATCTCGAATTTTATCCAGGAGAGAATCGGTAAAGTGCAGACCGGCTGTTGGTGCGGCTACAGCTCCCTTTTGCCTAGCAAATACCGTCTGGTAGCGCTGCCGGTCCTCATTGGTCGGGGAGCGGAAATGTTTGATATATGGAGGAAGGGGGACCTGACCGTACTCTTCGAGAGCCTGCTCAACACCCATCTGCCCTGAAAAGGCGGCAATACAGCGGCCCTGGTCCTTTTTTTCCACTACTTGCCCGATTAGGGCTCCTTGGGCTATCAGGAAGGGCTCATTTAGCCTGATGCCTCCCCGAATGAGCACTTCCCAGAGCTGATTGTCGGCCGCTGTGGGGCGCAGGAAAAAAATTTCCAGCTTGCCGCCAGTTTGCTTTTGCCCGATAAGCCGACAGGGAATGACCTTGGTATCATTGAGCACCAAAAGGTCATGGGGATGCAGATATTCGCATATAGCAGAAAATATCCGATGCTCAATTGTCCGGCTCTTGCGGTCAAGTACCATTAGCCGGGAGGTATCTCTCCTCGGCAAGGGATACTGAGCGATTCTCTCAGGTGGAAGCTCGTAATAAAAATCAGAAAGCTGCATGAAATTGGTTTTCTCCTCATTTTCCGCCTCAGGCAACTTTCGTCTCCATCGGCGGGCAATGGGCAGTTTTCCCTTCTGTCAGCGGATGGCAGTAGCGCTCTTTTTCACTGTAGATGCAGCCACAGTACTGCTGTCTATACAAGCCGAATTCTTTCGATTGCAGGATGCCCTCCTTCCATCCTTGACGAAAATCCCGATAGTAGAAGGGCACTCCGTAGCGCTCTCCTATCTCGGCCCCGATTCGGGCCACAGCCTCGTGGTTTTGAAATTTGCTGTACAGCAGGGTGGAGGTAAAGGAGTCGAATCTTCCCCTGGCGGCAACTTTTGCGGCTGCCTCAAGCCGCAGATGATAACAGACAAGACACCTACTACTTTTACTTTCACGAAATACCACCTCTCGCAGGAAATCTTCAAGGAGGTATTCATCCCGATAAATCATGCGAATGTTTTTCGCTGAGCTCCACTGCTGGACAGTCCCCAGCCTTCGCTGATATTCCTGATATGGGTGAATGTTAGGATTGAAAAAAAAGCCAGCTATTTCATGCTCTTCCTGAAGCAGCACTATTGAGGGATAGACAAAGCAGGGTGCGCAACAGACATGAACTAGGATTTTCATGCTCTAAGAATACCTCAAAAATTTGATTTTTCCCCTTAAAGCCGCAATAATAAATCTTATTTTAACCGATTATGGCCTAATTTTACAACAATAAAATAAGCATTCGGGCTGATGAAATCTCACTCTATTTGCCTTTTGATCTACCTCATCTCTTGAGAGGGCTCTTGCCTTTTCAGTTCAACTTCGATATCTTTTACCTTGCAGTGTTTTTTGAGTATATTTATTTGAGTATATTTATTTTTATTGTGTAATTAGTCCTCTCGCCCACTTGGCGAGAAAACCATTAACTATTATGCTATTAGAAAACTATGCTATTAGAAAACCATTAACTATTAATGCTATTATTGAAATAGAGTGGCAGGAAGAGGAGCAGAGTATGGAAATTCAAGATATTGATATTGAAGGGCATAAGCTGAAAGGAGCAAAAATTCCGACTGGTAATACGGTCATTTTGATCATTGAAGCCCCGATAGGGTTTTTGGGCTGTGGCTATTTTGATCTTGAGATAGCTGATCGGGTCAAGGATGTGGCCGCTGTGGTTACCGGGGTCAAGACCTTTGATGATCTGCTGAATAAGCCTGTACAAAAAGTCAGCCAGGCCGCCAAGGAGCGAGGGATCAGCGTAGGGTGTTCAGGCCTTGAGGCTCTTCGGAAAATGCTGGGCTGAGAGAGGCGGGGCTTATCCTTATAGCTTATCCTGCTTATCCTTATATTTATGTTGCCTTCGCTCTTATATATCAGACACCATAAACCCTATATCAGAACAACCATAAACCATCGAAGGGGCTATTAGGGTTATGTCTCTCAATGGGAGCTAATAAATAAGAGCGATTGCCTTTATATCTATGTTGCCTGATTAAGTGGTTCTTTCGCTAATAAAGCGCGCAAGCTGGGAGCGGGCAAAAGGTCTGCCCCTACATCTGTCCCTACAATTGATAGCCTAATTGATTCGCTGCGCACTCGTGTTACGCATTTAGCGAAAGAACCACTTATATACCCGATCAGTGGACGATTAACGGCGGAAGGTGCAGATGAGGCAAGATGCGGGGGTAGACTACCTGTCCCAAAAGCATGATAGCTAGAATGGCTCCGACAAATCCTAGAATACACTGTTTTTCTTTCCTGATGCCCCTTGTCCAGAAGGTGGCTCCTTTTTCCTCCTCCTCTCTTAACGCTGTCCTGTAGCTGAAAGGATTAGGAATAAGTCGGGGAACACGTTGGTAGTATCTGGCCCAGGCTTCGGGAAATTTATCTTTTAAATTTTTTTCCTCCCGAAAAATAACCGGATAATAAACCAGGAGAAAGAAAATAAGGGTGCAGACAAGAAGAATAGGTCTTTGCACAGCCAGACAGAAGCCGATAGCCATAATCAGACTCCCAAGGTAGAGCGGGTTTCTGGTATAGCGATACGGGCCGCTGGTACATAAAGTTACATTTTTTTGAATATGACTAGAGGCCCAGATTCTGATCGCAAGACCTAGAGAAGCTATTCCAATCCCTATCCACCAGATCCCCTTTGTACAGGAGAGAAGAACGATAGCTCCTAGTGCCCAGCCTAAAAAAAATCTTAGCCTATCTCTCCATCTTATTTGTCTTGTTGGAGTTGACACAAGCTCCTTACCTAAAATTCTACCTTAAGCAGGCTCTTTAGTTGTTCGAAAGTGAGAATGATTTTATGTTTCTCAGCATATCTTGAAGAGCCACTCACTGTCAATACCCTATTTTCAGGGGAAGATGTTATGTTTTCCCCTGGGCGATTATCCTGCCATCTCCTTCTTCGATGGGGGGTGAGCCCTTTCCTCTCAGCAGAAGGAGGGCTCATCCTCCCTTATCGCTCTATGTCAAAGAAAGGGAAAGAGAACATCAGGCTATAGATCAAAAGATTTTCTTCTTATGGCGAACCTATGGTGGATAGCTTCCCGTTGCTTTCAAGTTTAATGAGGTAAAAATCGCCATTTCCCCCAGCAGTAAACCTTGTGCCAGCGACTATATAGCCGCCATCTAAGGTCTGGGCAATGGACCTTGCCTCCTCATCCTCAGCGCTACCAAAGGTCTGCTCCCAAACGATCGATCCACTATCAGCGAGCTTGACGATGTAAAAGTCACGGCCTCCTGTGCCAGATGAAAGCGTATATCCAGCCAAAATATAGCCGCCGCCGACAATTTCCTGGACCGAGGCAGCCTCCTCATCATCGCTTCTTCCGAAAGACCTTTCCCAAACCACATCGCCAAACTTATTGAGCTTGACTACATAGCAGTCATAATCAAAATTATCCATATCGCTTGTGTATCCGGCAGCGACATAGCCTCCATCAGCCGTCTGCCGAACGGATTTAATCTCTGTGTAGCCGTCTCCTTCCAAAATTTTTGACCACTCCTCTTGGCCATTAGAAGAAAGTTTTACTAGATAACCATAAAGATTTTCGAAATCATAGCAATAAGTGTAGCCAGCAACAATGTAGCCGCCATCTTTGGTCTGATGTATGGATTGGGCCTCTTCATAGCCACCGGAGCAATCATAGGTTTTTTGCCACTCAAGCTCACCATTTCTATTAAGCTTGACCAGATAAAAATCTCGCTCACCCCACTCATAATTTTCCATATACCCGGCGGCAATATAGCCATCATCAGCCGTCTGCTGGATAGAGCGGACCTCTTCGTCACAGTTGGCTTCGAAAGCCAGGGTTTGCTCCCACTCAAGCTCGCCGCTTTCTTTGAGTTTGACGATATAGAAGTCTCTACTCCCATCTTCAGCGTCGGTCGAGCCACCGACAATGTAGCCGCCATCTTTGGTCTGCTGAATCGAGTAAGCCTCTCCATCATTATTTATGCCAAGGAGCTTGTCCCACTCCTTAACACCCATGCGGTTAAGCTTTAACACATAGCCATAGATATCGCTGGTAGCCGTTGAGCCGGCCACAATGTAGCCGCCATCTTTGGTCTGCTGGACAGAGAAAGCGCTATCATCACCCAATTTATTAAAGGTTTTTTCCCAGGGAATAGGGGTCTGCCCGGAAGAGCCAGTGGTGATGGTAATCTGAACACTTGCCGTTTGGGTATTTCCACTACTGTCTTTGGCCGTCAAGGTTATGGTGTGGTCTCCGGCTGACAGCGTAGTGGTGGTGAGGAAATAGCCGCTTCCAAGCTGTCCATCCCGCGATGATCTCCAGATGAGTGAGCTTCCCGGCAGATTGCCATCTTCAGGATCCGCTGCCCAACCGCTTAAGGATACTGGACTTCCCTGGTTAAAGGTTTGATTATTCGAGGGAGAAAGAATGCTCACTGAGGGTAGACCCATATTTACTCCGCCTCCGCTATGCTCTCCACTGCTTCCGCTATTTTCACCCTGGGCAGTATCTTGGCTGCTACTTCCACCACTACTTCCTCCCCCACCACCATTGCAGCCCGACAAAGATATGGTAGCGGTGATGAGTATCAGACAAAAAATCCCTAACCACAGAGACTGGATAATAATGCCTACTTTCCTTGATTTTACTTCTCTCGACCTTCCCCTCATCATATAAGCTCCAACTAGTTAAAATTATTAATTATATGCCAGTAATTAAAATAGTTAATTATAGTAATTAAAAATTAAAATAGTAATTAAAATAGTTAGTTATATGACAGCATGGTTATTTTGCCGTAACGCTGCTTTTCCTCTTCAACCCGCTGCATGGTCAGCTTCATTTTGATAGCCTGCCGTACCTTATCGAATGGCTTGATCTCACCGCCTTTTTTGTCTACCAGCTTGATAATTTCATAACCTTCCCCTGTTTTGATTACCCCGCTTAACTCACCGATATTTAGGGCAAAAGCAGCTTTTTCCAAGGCAGGGTCCTTTTCTCCCCTGCCAAACCAGCCGATCTCCCCACCCTTTGAAGCCGAAGGGTGAATGGATTTTTTCATGGCCAGATCAGCAAAAGAAGCCCCTTTTTGAAGCTCTGAAAGCAGGTTCTTGGCCTCGGTCTCTGTTTTCACTACAATTGATTTAACCCGAACCTTGAGTGGTATTTGAAACTCCTCGGGATGAGACTGATAGAAATCCTCAATATCCTGATCGCTGATTTTGATCCGATCAAAGATATAGCTCTTTTGGAAGGCGGTTGACAGAATTTGATCTTTTCCCCTCTCGATCTCGGCTGCCACCTCAGGATCGTGCTCAAGGTGTACCTTTCGAGCTGCTCTTGAAAAGACCTTGGTTTCCACAAAGTAATGGGCCCATTTCTCACGGAGAATATTTTTTTCTTTTTCTGAGGAAACCCGGCTCATGATCGAAGACAAGATCTGCTCTGGTATCTTCTCCTCACCTATGCTGGCCAAAAGAGGCTCACCCGCAGGATAAAAAACTACCTTTGCCTCCTGATAATGCTTTTGAATTAGCTCGGTTTTCTTTTGCCAAAATAGCCTTGCCCGGATGCTGCTCTTGGCCTCATCGAATGGTACTTCTCTTTGGCCTCTTCTATCCAGAAGTCTCATAATTTGATACTCTTTTCCAATTTTGATGATGTTGCTTAGCTTTCCAGGCTCAAGGGAAAAGGCTGCCTGCTCAAGCTCCTGATTAATTCTGCCTCTGATCAGCCAATCATGTTTTCCACCCTGTTTCCAGCAGCGGCAGATGGATTTTTGCCTGGCTAAATCCTCAAGACGAGCCCCTTTTTTTAAAGCATCGAGAAGCTCTTGGGCCCGCTCCAGGCTCTGGGTTACCAAATGCTCGATCAGGACACTTTCCGGAATAACGAATTGATCCTTATGCTCAAGATAATACCTTTTCACCTCCTCTGCTGAGGGCTCTGCCTCCTGATCGATATACTTGATGATGTAGAGGCGGGCCAGGGTCTCATCAGTCATTTTGTTAATCTCATCCATTATCACTTGGCTTTTATCTAAGCCTACTTTTTTTGCCTGGCGGGAGAAGAGCTTGGCCTCTAATAAATTGCGCGCTACCTTATCTCTAAGCTCATCTCGCCTTCGCTTTGGCAGCTTATCGAGAGCGGCCTCAAGCTCATCCCCAGTAAGTTCAAGATCACCCAGCCTGGCCACTATTGCGCTTTTACCGCTAACGCGGCTGCGGGCTGCGGGCGCTCCTGCTTCCCCATGATCTTTCTTCTGGCCACAACCAATGAAAAGCGCCCCCGCTATGCCAAGCCAACATAAGAGCCAGAATACTCCGTGAGTTTGAAGCCTCCTTGAAAAGAGCTTGAGAATGACTGTTTTTTCCTGTGCAGAAAGTTTTAGTGAATTTGCGCTCATTCTGGCTTTTACCCCCCTCTTATAATTTTTTTCTGATAACTTTTCTGACCTTCTAAAAATCTCTTTAGCTCATCACTTTTCATCGCCGCAGAGCCGGGTATAGCGCGCAAGCGCAGCGCCCGGCAGCAGTGCGCGGTCAGGCATTAAGATGCTAGCAAGTTTACTTGGGCTGTGATCAAGCCTTTCAAAACAAAGCCAAGGCCCCCTTATCCTGCTTTTTCCCACCCTTTTATCCTGCCTCCTCCTCAAATAGACAGAAGAGAGAGGGGGAGTTTAAGCCTCCCTCCTCTCTCTTTCCTATACTTCAAGCTAGTACTTCACGTGTCTTTGCCTTCTTACTACTTTACCCCTCCTTTCGCTCTCTATGGCAGCGGCACCAGAATCTTTATCTTCTGATAATTGCTCTTGGCATTGCCAACGATTTCAGACCAGCTGCCGTTAGTCTTGCCTTTTTCCACCCACAGGTATTTGTACTGGCCAGTCCACTCAGGGGGCAGCCCAGTCAACCTTACCTTGATCATGGTGTTGCTCCAGCTCTTGACATTGCTCAGCACGGTCCCCTTGCCAAGGTCAGGATGCGTTGCCTCTCCCAGCGAACCAATGCGCACCTCACCGCTTCCCTGGGGATAGCCGAAGTTGATACCATAGATAGTTACCAGGTTATTGTGATCAATTCTGGTAGGTGTAATCCGGTAAATGTTCGGAGTGTTGATCAGATCGAAATAGAGCGGATCAGAGGAGACCACTTGCAGAATGGTATCGCCGGAGTCAAAAGTCCCATTTCCATTTTTATCACCGAAGTAGATGAACTTCATCGACAAAGACCACTTGCCTAGAGCAAGCCCCGTACCCTTAGCCAAGGTAGGCTCACTGCCGCTGTCCTGGACAAAATTTCGCTCTGGATTAAGTCGATCTTTGAAGAAGTCGTAGAATCTGACCTCAAAGCTCTTCTCGGTCCAGTTGCGGTAGTTCAGAGCTGTGTAGGTACCTTGTGAGGCTGAAAAATCCACCAGAGAATACACACCGTGATATCCATCATCGAAGATCTTTGTTCGGCTGGTGCCAAAGCTGCCGACATCAGGATCACACAGCGATACCTTTATCCAGGTGCCGCATGGTCCCTCTTTCGGATCTATCTTGATGCAGAGAGCATCGCAGCTTGCCTCAAGGGTAAAGACTCTCTGGTTGCTCTCACCAGTCGGGGTTACCACTCGGACATTATAGTTTCCAGGAGCAAGGAGCTCCCAGCAGGGAATCTCAAACTCGATCAGGGTATCTGTCCAGGCATGGATAGGCATATCGATCCACTCGGTGCCGGTATTCAACTGAACCTTGTAGCCTTTTGCCTTCTCCTCACCGAAGTAGGCTCCTCGTAAGGTTACAATAGCGCCGCAGCAGCCATGACTTGGCTGAATGCCATCCGCGGAATTGTCAATAACTGGAACCTGCGGCGGTGGCGGTGGCGGAAGAAGAGGTACATTATCGCCATGGCAACCAAAGCATTGCTCATCAGCCGAAAAGCCAGGCTGAACTTGAGGAGCATATGAGGGGCTATCCCATGTCCGGTAGCGGATCGGATCAAGATCCGCAGGATCGCTGTTGCCCGCTACGTGGAAGCCGACCGCCTCCCAGCCATTGGTATTCTTGACATGGGGGCCGATTCGGTGGAGAGTGCCTATGCTGTGGCAGATCTCGCAATAGCGAATAAGCTGCCGATTGTAAGGATCCCAAGAGGGGCTTTGGGGGTTTTGAGAATGACAGCGGTAGCACTCCGAGGCTACATTGCCCAAAAAGCCCATGTGATGGGTCTGGTAGTTGCCAACAATCGGCTTTCCATATTCATAGAACCCCATGAATTCGCCCTTATCATTAACATGATTATAGGTTGATGGATGTCCAGGGTTTTGTGGATCTTCCGTAATCGAGGCCACCTGTTCCCAATGGCAGTTTTCACAGGAGAATGGGCTAGGAGTAACCACCGAGGGCGGATACATGTTAAAATCCCTGATTGGGGTGATTGGCTCGATCAGACTCGGATCATGGCAGGTAACGCAGTTTCCTGAGCCTGACATGTCGGTATTATGGTGCCAACCGTTGGTATCAAGGTCCCACTGGCTGTGGCAGCCGCCGGTGGTGCAGTCCCGGGTTATGGCCACGCCGCTTGGCAAATCTGGATTGACCTCATGACAGACGATGCACTTGCGCTCGTTGACCACGGTGGGTGTGGCATGGTGTCGGTCAGCCAGGCTGCTGCCGTGGCAGGATCGGCAATCACTTTCAGTCAGGTTCTCATAGAGGGTATCATAGATGCCGATTTCCTGAGGCACATAGTCCATAAGCGGCCGTGGGCGATTGTAATTTAAATTAATAGCCCACAAAACACCCAAGGTGCCGAAAATCAAGAGCATGGCTAGGGCAAAACTCAAAAAAAGCTTACTCTTCTTTATGATGCGCTTCATGATCTTCTTCCCTCCTTTCCTAATATTTGGCGCTCTTGGGCGGCAAAGAGTAAAAGCCAGGCTTTCGGGTTAAGATCGAGATTACCCGAAGCCCTCCAAACGGGCCGGTATCGCCATAGACATTTACCTCAGGGAATTTGGCTCTCACTTTGGGATCTGCTACCCTGGCTGTGGCCAAGGCGATTATGTCGCTGCGGTCTCCGTACTTTAGCGCTCCGGCAGGACAGGTTGATACGCAGGCTGGGGCCAGCTCAGGACCAATCAGCCAGCTTGAAGCAGTAGGATTACCCGAAACAGGATCTTTGCGGAGCGTATTCGGATACGAGTATCCTCGCCTGCTGATGCAAGCATTGCATTTCCAGACTGACTGACCATTTGATTTTGGAACCCCAAACGGGCATCCAGCTATGCAGGCATTACAATTGGCCGCTTGGCAGATACCCTGGTTAATCTGAACAAAGCCGTCAGTGTCTTGGTAGATAGCCTTATACAGGGTATCACACACCTTCTTGCATCTAGGATTCAGGCAATGCATGCAGCCATACTTCAAGAATTGCCAGTTGCCGTAGGCATCAACATCAGCTCCTCTTCGGCCGCTCCAGAAAAACTTGACCAGGGTGAAGGTAATGCTGGACAGATCCTTTGGGTTCTGATAACCAGGACCACCGAAAAAGGAGGTGTTTTCTGCCGGAAGATCATTCCAATTCTTGCAAGCCACCTGACAACCACGGCAGGCAGTACATTTGGTCGTGTCGATTAAAATTGCTTTATCTCCCATCTCAGATCACCTCCTTACAGCTTCTCAATCCTACAGAGAAAAGCCTTATATTCAGGAATTCGGGTATTGGCATCGCCCACATGAGGGGTCAGCCTATTGGCGCTGTGGCCAGTCTTGATGCCTTTATAACCCCAGTGCCACCATATACCGACCTCATGTCTCGTCTCACCGAAGATCCTGAAGGTCTTGAACCGGTTAGTTACTAGAGCCCGGGCATTCATATACCCCCTCATGGTCTCAATCCTTACCCAGTCGCCGTTATTGATCCCTTTGCTCCTGGCTAACTCCATGCTCATTTCTACCACCACATCCGGCATAAGCTCACACAGCCAGGGCAGATGCCGTGTGGCTGCTCCTGCCTGCCAGTGCTCGCTGACCCGATAGGTAGTGCCGATGATAGGATAATTCCTTGGATCACCAACCTTGTTTGGCTCGTAGATCTTGATGCAGGGATTAATTAGTTGACTATGGCCTGCTCCGTAAGGAACGGGATTTTTGCCCCGATGTCCAATCGGCGTATCCAGGGGTTCATAGTGCTCAGGATATGGACCTTCAGCCATGCCCATACCGTGCAGCCTGGCGTGGCCTTCATTTCTCATAATGAAGGGGCTGCGCTCGCTGTGGCCATCGTATCCGTGCGGGTTAGCCACACCATCGTGGACATCGCCCACCCAGGCAGATTCATTCCACCAGATGACCGGATGATGCTGATCTGCCGGTGTGTCGCTAACTCCACCCCATCCGCAGGGTAAGAGAGATGCACCATTGTAGATAATTCTCCGATTGACCGGCCAGGCCCAGGACCACTGAGAATAGATAGGAGCCATACCAGGTGCCTGGGTATTGATCCGCCTCTTGGAGAGATTAGTGCCAAGACTTGGATACATACCACAATAGATCCAGCAGGCAGATGAGGTCCTTCCATCAGGTTGCAAATCAGCAAACTTAGCCACCGGTGTCAAATCAGACGCTTTGAGGCCGTTGATTTCAAGATCGAGCAGATCTGCCGAAGGATCATCCGTGCCGTACCAGCCGCTGCCCAGGGTTAGATGGGTCATCCCATAGTCATTGGCTCCAGCAGCCTTGCAGGCATCGAAGATTCGGTTGATCATCTTGATCTCATGCTCAGCATCTCCAGGTGGCTCAACTGCCTTGTACCTAAACTGGGCCCAGCGGGAGCTGTTAACCACATGCCCATCTTTCTCCATATGAGCGGCCGCGGGCAGCAGGAACACCTCGGTCTGGATAGCGGCCATCTGCTCGCTGGTCAGAGGCTCTCCTGTGGTGCTGTAGCGCCAGAAGCTTGCGGTCTCATTCTCCCACAGTTCTGAGATAACCAGCCAGTCAAGCTTTCGCAAGGCCTCCCGCTCTCTGATTGAGTTTGGCCCACCTACGGCAGGATTGGTTCCAAAGGCAATCAGCCCCTTGATTGTCCCAGCCAGCATATCCTCAAAGATCTGAATATGAGAGCAGTGGCCTGGGATCTTGGGTATCCAGTCATAGACGGCCTGAAGTTGTTCTGGTGTAGCTGGATCATTTGAAGTTGGGCTCCCCAGGGCATTCCACCAGTAGCACTTCATGAGACTGACGATGTACTTTGGAAAATTCTTCCACCAGTTAAGCTCATTCTGATGCGCTGTAAAGGGTGTACATCGCTTGATATAACTTGCCGGCTGCAAGGGATGCCCAGGCTCGCCAATGAGCGTATCTGTGCGGTCAAAATATGCATCTCCAGGTATAGTGGCATCTGGCTGGGCAAGGTATCCTGGCAGGATATGGAACAGCAGGCCATGATCTGTTGAGCCCTGAACATTTGATTCACCACGCTGGGCATTGATTCCACCCCCTGACTTTCCCATATTCCCCAGGAGAATCTGCAGGGTAGAATAGGCCCGAACGTTTTGCACACCCACTGTATGCTGGGTTGTCCCCATAGCATAGAGGATCGTACCTGCCTTGTCTGATTGTCCGGTAATGGAAAATAGCTCGCAGATATCATCGTAGACCAAAGGGTCTGCTCCGGTGAGGTTTATAACCGTATTTTTATCATAGCGGGCATAGTGGAGTAGCACATGCTCCCACACGGTCCTCTGATTGGCCACATTCGGCCCAAGATCAGTGGTGTTCAAAAGGCCAACCTCAAGCAGATGCTGCCTGAATTTGCCAATATAATACTGGCTTGCAGGATCAAGGCTTAAGGTATCCTTGCTGAATCCGCACGAAGTGCCGCAGGAGCAATTTCCCGATGCATCCCAAAAATCTGTGGCGATATTTACCGCCTTGAAGGCCTTGGGATGGCTGGACACAAAGGTGGCATAATTCCAGGATGATTTATCGTATTTTCCGATCTGGCCAAGAGTTGGCACAGGCTGGCTGGCATCGGGAATAAAGCCTGAGAATTTCCCATCTCCTGTTTCAGCCGGACCCTTAAAGTTTTCATTGACCAGAAAACCTGCTGTGCTGTAGTTTAGCACATACGGCTGATCGTACTTTTTGTTTTGAATGACATAGTTGATCATTCCATTGACAAAGGCGATGTCTGTCCCTGAGCGCATCTTGCAGTACATCTGCCGACCATTCCAGATCGAGGCCTTCGAAGCGCTTCGAGTATAGCGCGGATCAACTACGATCAGCTTGGCTCCATTGCCATCTGGCCCAGTGTTTCCATATTTATTTTCTAAGGCATAGGTGATGTGCTTGAAGGCCATAGGATGATTTTCTGCCGGATTGGCCCCGATAATCAAAATCACGTCGCTAGTGCCGATATCAGTCCATGTATTGGTCATGGCCCCTCTGCCGAACGACTCTCCCAGAGCCGATACTGTCGAGGAGTGTCAGAGGCGGGCCTGATGATCAATATATACCAGCCCAAGGCCGGTAAAGAATTTGCGCAGCAGGTAGCATTCCTCACTGTCGTGGGCTGCCCCACCTAGACCGGCAATGGCTCTGGTGCGGTTTACGGTCATGCCGTTGCTGTCTGTTGTTTCCCAACTACTGGCACGGGTTTGGGCAATTCTTTGGCCTATCAGGGGAAGAGCCTCCTCCCAGCTCATGATCGTCCATTTGTCATCTCCAGGGGCACGATACAAGACCCTAGCCAGCCGCTTATCCGCAGGCCAGGAGTCAATCCTTGCCCCGATGGGATAGTAGGTGTCCAATTCTTCTTGGCTAAGGATCTGGGTAGAAATCTGCCGCGTGGCTACCCCCTTGCTGCAGAGAGCACCCTCATTGACCGGGTGAGTCGGATCTCCCTCAACATTGATCACTGTACCACCACTTGCAGTTACAATGATCCCACAGCCGCAGCCGCAGAAGCAGCAGATGGAGGTGGTCTCGGTCCCCTCTTTCAATCCTATATCTGCCAGCGCCTGGGGAATCTTTACCCAGTTGAGCAGAGAGCTAGAAAGCAGGAAAGCCGTTGCTCCTCCAGAAAACTTTAAGAAACTTCTCCTGGTTACATCCATTTCTCATTACTCCTTCTTCTCTCCGAGAACCTCACAATAACCTAAACTTACATAACCTCATACCCGCCGTTGCATCTATTTTCACGTATACTTGCTACTCTTTGGGATTGCTCCAAAAAAGTCATCCCCGCTTTCGATCACCTCCTTGCAGGATACTTATTTTGCGCCACTTATTTCGCGCCCTTCCTCCAAGCAAACTCAAATCTTGATCTTGGCGCTTTGTCTCTTTAGTGCCAATGATCATGTTTTTCAAAATCAGTGGGGAAAGCCTCCCCTTGCTGGCCCCCTGCTGTCCCCCCAAGGAGAGATAGAGGCAGATACCCTCTTTCATGGGCCAGGAGATCAAAGTACAGGGTGGCTATATCCTCGATAGCCAGATCAATCGTGGCTGGCGCCTGATTCATTTTCCGCTCATCAACACACTTGATGTAGCGCTTGCAGCTATCACAGACATAAAGCCGGTAGGGACTTGATTCATGATAGTAGAAAAATTTGAGATTTTTTTGCTCTTCACTGTTGCAGAACGGGCATTTTACCCGATCAAATTTCCACTCTACCGCGCAAAGCGAGCAGCGCAATAGCCGCATTCCATCTTCGGCGCGAATTTTGGCCATAAAGGGTGTGCCGCCGCAAGCAGGACAGTAATTTTTCCACCAGGGATAGTCAGCTAGAAGATCTTTTACCTCTGCGGCTGCCAGCTCAAAGAGAGGCCGGGCCAGGGTAAGGGCGATAAATTCCAGGGTATTGACTTCAAGCTCAGACCTCTGGCTAACTCTCAAGAGATAATCAGGGTCAGGGGAGAGGGTTTTGCAGATTAATTCTTCCAGATCGAGCCGATCGGCTCCTTCAGATCGAATCAAAGCCTCCATACGGGCTGAGGCTGAGTGCCCATATTTTTTCAGGATGCTAGAGACTTCCATAAAATGATCTCTAAGAGGCTCGATCCTGATCTTCATCTGATCGAAGCTGATCAGAGGCTCTCCCTGAGAGAGCATCTCTTGCACCCGGCTATAGGCTGGAGGGGTGTAAATCTTCTCTTCCACCAGGCGATCTTTGGCTTGGTAGTGGGCCTGGAAGATACATTCCAGAAAATCAATATGGGTTTTCGGAAGATACTCCAGAGTTCTCAAACGCTCAAAATCTTCATGACACCGCGACGGCAGCTCAAAACCATGATTCATATTTTTCCCTTCTTTCTATAAATTTAAGGCCTTGTCTCTCTTTTTTTGAGTGTTCAAAATCAATACCACCCTTCCTGGCCTGACAACCTCCTGGCATCTTTATGGATCATGTTGATTTTCTATCCTCTGGGAATTTGAGATGAACTTAAAAAAATCATATAATTTACGTTTTTATACTTATATTTTATGCATATTTTTGAGTTTATTCTCCCGGTTTGATAGAATCCAATAAAGTCAAATAGATATAACTGCGACTTACCTATCTTTAGGCTAGTCTAATTTTCTGCTGCTGGGGGATAATCAGAAAATTCTATAAGATGATTTAATTATCTTGAGCCGACTTGACGAAAAGCTGCCTCTTGAGAGACTTATCCTGCTTGGCGACATAACGATAGCATCCCTGTTTATTACTTTCCTTAATAAGCATAATTTATACCTTCCTGTCTTCCTGACCCACATTTCTGGCCTTGCACTTTTTGTGATTAGCTTGAAATATCAATGAAATATCCATTCAAAAATATTTGACCGCTGGTTGAATATATTCTCTTTAACTTTGAGCGCAAGAAACTTGAGTGCAAGAAACCGTGTTGGTTAATAAGTCTATCAAGTGGCTGCCCAAGGGGTTTTTTAAGGCTTGTTAGGGGAAAATTGTAGATGGGATAAATTATGGGGCTAAGTTCAGGAGAGATAATCTATAGGAAATGAGGAAGGGTGAATTAACAAATTGTGAGTTTATCTTTACAATTTATTAAAATTTGTAAGATATACTATACAATTGTGAAGTATACTATACAATATAGAAGCATACCTTACACTACGGTAAGTAATCTTTACACACTCTAACCAGGGTTTTAAATAAAAACAAAATCATCTCTATGTTGAGATTTTTCCAGATAAGTAAAAGATATTGTTATTCATTACATTTTGTTGCAGGTTGCAACTATATCCACATTCACTGACCGGTGATAAATGGGAAAAAGTCGAATGTTTTCCACCTCCCCCCTCCCGATAAGAGGGGTGATGGGGGATGTTTTTTACTCACCCCTCATCTGTAGTCTCCCATCAAGGGGGAGGAAAGTATGAGAAGTCCTCCACACTATGAGGGTCCTCCTTTTGCGGCCTCGCCGACGAGGCATAACATACGAGGGCCCTCCACCCTACGAGAGGTCCTCCACCAAGGATGGGAAACATCCGGGAAAAAGTTAAATAGAATAAGGCTTACTGCCCTACCTCTAACGATACAAGCGCCTGATCCTGCTTTCCGGTATCATCCTGGGTGGTTATCAGCAGTTGGTAGTCTCCAGAAGATACCCCTGACTGAATAGTCAGCATAAAGCTGTAAATATGGTCATTAGCCAGCAAATCCCCATGAGTTCCATCATCATACATCATCTGGCATGCATTGTCTGGCAGGATAGGGCTAAGATCAATGGTAGTTGAAGTCAGGTTATTATCCGTATCAAAAACATAGGCGGTGATCAGAGTGCTTTGGCCAACTGCTATTGACTGCGGCTGGGCCTTAGCTCCAGAGATTGCCGGAGCGGATGAAACCTTGGGCACAATGCTTGGGTGAGCATAGAAGATCTGATCATGGCAGCCGACACAGCTATGATTATAAATAATATTGTTAGGCTTGGCCATATGGCCGCCGACGCTCTCGCTGCGGCTTGCACTTTCACTGCGCCTTGATTTGCGATAGTAGTGGAAATTGGCGCCATAGTGGGTTGAAATGCTGCTCTTTGACCATGTTCCCTGAAATTCGGCCTGAAGGTTATCAATAATAATCACTGATCCGTCAGCCACAGACTGGAATTTCACTGCATCAGCAATAACATAGCTGAGAGCGTCTCGGGGTGGAGTTTTGTTGCTGCTGACCGTATCCTGGATATCTTCTGAGGTCAGCTCGACATAGCCAGAGGTTCCCTGCTCGAAGGAGAAGGTCCCAAGCTCGTTCCAGACAATTGGGCTCTTGCCAGCATTTTCACGCTGATTCTTATAGATAACGGTTTCGCCGTCAGCATGGACAATCTTAAACTTAGCATGAGATGAGTTTAAACTAGGATCAATGCCCTTGATATCAGACCAGGTAGCAAAGACCTTATATTGCCCCGGCGATGGCAAATCAGGAATCCACCTGCAAGAGCCTGCCTCATCTCGAACCAGCCAGCCAAAATCAAAGGAAGGCACAAAACTTTGCGTTCCTGGTGGGCTGATCAACTCACCATGCCGAATCATGGCCGGCGAGGGTGAGCCGTGGACATTGTGGCAGGTTGTGCAGGTTGCGGCTGCATCACCGATGCCGTCAAAATCAGAATCGCAATAATTTCTGACGTTCAGCGAAAGATGCCAATAGTGTTCGTTTCGCCAGGTGCCGAAATTTGTACCAAAAGGTGGATTCCGATGCCACTGTCCCTGTCCCTGGCTATGCCCAAGCAATTCATATTTATTATGACAGCTTAGGCAGAGGGCAAAATCCTGCCACGATTTGGTCGGATCAGGAATAGCAGGTGGTGTGTTTCTAATTCTCAAAGCAGGCCCACCATCGATCATCCTTAGGCGATATCCTGCTTGGTAGTTATTCAGGGAGGCCTGATAGGTTCGTGGCTCATGGTCTATATGCTTCGTGGAAGGATCATGGCAGTCAGTGCACAGGACCAGATTATGTTTGCCATGTCCGGTCTTATAATAGCCATAAGGAGTGGCTGCACGCTCATTGCCGATCACTGCCGGAGCATCTATTCCTGAGCCATCGGCCCGGCTTTCGGCCGGAATCTCATCGTGGCATCCAGCGCACCACTTTTCTTTACCTGCTCTCAGCCTATTATTTTGATAGACACCGCTTGCCCAGTTATTTTTAGCCCCAATGACTGGATTATCTACCCCGTCATATGTTCCCTCAGGGCTGTGGCAAGGATCGCAGACTCTGGTTTCAGCCAATGGTTTATTATCGGCAAAGAGCATAACATGGGGATTCTCCTCACTGCCTGCATGGCAATCCCAGCATCCAAGGGATGGAGATGGGCCCCGCTCAGCCCCAAGGTGGGTGTGGTGGCTTGGATGGGACTGAACATACTGACTGTGGCAATCCCGGCAGGTGTCGACCGGAGTTCGATGGTAGCTGACCTGGTCATTATGGCACATATTGCACATATTATTTTTAGTTACCGAACCAGGCCCAGGGCCATAGAACTGAGTACACCCACCGCTACTTTGCCTGACATCGAAAAGATTATAGTCCATTTTCCCAGCCGCGTTTAGATAGCGAAAGTTAAACATAGGGGCCTTCTCAGCGCTGCTGCCCGCTGGACTAGCCAGCTCCCCATGCCTGGTCATGGCTGGTGAGGGCGAGCCGTGAACATTATGACAGGCCGGACAGCTCTGCGGTGAGTCAGCCACTCCATCCCAGTCAGAATCCCAATCCTTGGTGTTTCCGCAGTAGCCTCTTCCCTGCAGGTGGCGAAGATGCTCATTTTTAACCTTGCCGTTTTCATCGACATGATCCTCATTGCGAAAATTCGTAGCCAGAGGATCCTGATGAAAGCTGCCCGAGCCATAGGCATCGCCAAGAAGCTTATATTTATCATGGCAGGAAAAACATAGGGCAAAGTCATTGTCGGTCATAGGACTTTCTCCACTATTGCAGCCTACCCGCGGAATCTCCAGGGGCAGAACCATCTGCCCGTCCACCTCTACGCTCTTTAGGCGATAGCCGCTTTGGTAGTTATTCTGGCTGGCGCAGTAGGTCCTGGCCTGGCCATCAATGTGGACACTGGCCAGATCATGACACCGATCGCAGCCGATCTTGTGGCCGCTAATGTAATATCCATACTGAATATCCTTTTTGAACTCAAACTCACGTAGGTAATTGACTGGCAGTGGACCTCCACTTACCTTGACCAGTTTGAGATAGCGAACCGAAATGAATTTATCCAATCTAACCTCATTCCATCCTGCCTCAGATCCTATTTTCCAGGTAGGAGAAGCATATGTCTTAGTTCCAAGGAGGAGCTTGATAGTGCAGGATGAAGGATCGTCTCCGCCAAAGAGGTTCCAGTGGGTTTCAGTAGTTGAACCTACAAAAAGCCTGATATGGGAAATATCAGTAGACTGACCAAGATCAAAGATAATGAATGACCCACTTGTGCCGACTGTCCCTGTATCAAGGTTATGATCCAGCAGATTCACAGCGCCCTGAATATTAGAGGAAACAACGAGAGCAGGGCTCTGCCAGCCTCCAGACAGGGATTTTCCGGCAATGTTTGGCGCGGGCGTGTTATTAATTATGCAACTTCCGTCATCATGGCAGCCAACACACCACTTCTCTTTGCCCGGCTTTAAATGATCCCCCACATATACCCCTCCACTCTTCCAGTTGGCTTTGGCTCCGATGAGCGGATCATTCACTCCGTCAAATTGCCCCTGTGGGCTGTGGCATTGGTCACATAAGGTGGTTGTGGCCAGAGGCTTACCATCCTTGAAATACCCAGGGTAGGGATTGTCGTGGCAATAATCACAGGAAAGATGAGGTCCCTTAGGGCTATTTTGATGTGTTTGGGCTGGGCCAGACTCCTGGCCCCCTGCTTTTTCCCCCCCTGTAATCAATAAGAAACAAAGCATGCCGAGAACCGCTATTGTTCCTAATCCTTGATAACACCACTTCTTGAACCTTTGCTCACCCATCGACCGTATTCTCCTTAACCTGGATATTTCATCTATATTTCATTAATTATTAATTTATAGATTTTATTTATATTTCATTAAATTAATGATATCATTCCTCTCGATTGGCTTCATCGCCGCTGACCGGCAGATAATTATTCCCCGCTTGATAGAAATTGCCAGCAGCATTGCTGCCAGCCCTATTTCTGATGGCATAGCTATAGTCAGGGTTCAAATACAGTCCATAGCCACCATTATTCCTCATTCTATTCCCCTCGATCCGGCATTTGTCGATCGTCCATATACCATGAGCACTGTTTGATTCAGCGATGCATCCGCTGACAGTAGATGAGCTAACACGCAGACCGCTGGAGCCGTTTGAACGAGCCTTTGAGTTTATGATCGTTGAGGAGGTGGCCAAAAAGCCGTCTGATCCGTTGAACTCAGCCTGACAATTGATGATGAGAGATGATTCAGCTTCAAGACCATAGGAGCTATTAGAGCAGACCCTGACATTTTTAATCTGATGATTTCTGCCGGATAGTTTGATGCCGGAAAAAAAACCACGGACTGTTCCATTTATGATTTCGACATTCTCTCCTTGAGATACTAGGATACCAATGCCGCTTCCCGCGCTTTGAGGGCCGCTGATAGTATGGCCATTCAGATCGAGGGTAACATCGCTTGCCCTAATCTCAATGGCATTCGCCTTGAGAAGATAGGAGGAGGTCCCGGCATCAGCATTGAGGTTGATATTGTCAGTCAAGATATAGTGTCCTGGCTGATCGATAACGATGGGGAAGGTGGTTGATGGGCTAGGGCTAATTTCAGCCTGTCCCTCAGCTACGGATAGAAAAGTAGGATATGTACCGCTGCCTGCGGCAGGCGAAGATTGGCTAGTTTCACCTTTTCCTCCCTGCTCATCGGCAGAAAAAAGCCCACAAGCAGGAAGGGCCAAAGCAACAAGAGCCACCAGCCATACGGTCAGCAAGACCGATTGAATGTTCCTTTTGGTTTTCATACCGGTTAATTCTCCTCGAAAATGGTTATGGGTTAAAATTTTTGATGAGCACCTGCCAGATGTTCCCCATGTTTAAATTAGGAGGAGGAGATAAGCCGCAGGGTAAGGGTATTGAGGTAAAAGATAATAGT